>JAZQYS010000213.1:0-4562 GCA_045633645.1 Victivallaceae bacterium
GTTTTGGGGTTGCTGTAACAAATCTGTCCGGGCCCTGCGGAGTTCTGAGAGTAAACTCTTCTGCCGCTGGTCATGGAAAGAATATCATAATCTTCTTTTTTCAAATCTTTGGTGTAGAAATAAAAAGTATGGCAGAAATGCGGATATCCGTGAATGTGGGGCAATCCGTAGGCGTCATATTTTTTCGGTTGACGGATATGAAAGGTATTCTGGCGGTTGCGGATTTTAAACATGGTGTGATTTGCCGGAAAACTGTTCCAGATGGAACGGTATTTGAAATCAGGTTTTCCCTGCAGTTTGAGATCCTTTTTCCAGCTGACGGATTTGACCTTGTCGATTTTGATGTCGGTTTCATCCAGCCACATGGCGTTGAGGTTGTTTTCAAGGAACTCGTAAACACCGTAAAGCGTACCACGCGGATGACCGCCGGAAATAATCAGTTCAGAAGCAGAAACGGCTTTAACAAAGTGTTCTTCTTCAGAAAACTTTGCAAAATCAACGTTATTTTTCTTTGCGAAAGCGGTTTTACCGACAAAAATGCGTTTTCCTGTTTGGGGAGCAACATTTTCGGTAACGGTTTTCACGGTTTTACCCGTAGCAAGTTTCAGGTGAATGGCAAGCTCATCAGCTGCTGTTTTTTCCTGCAAATTTGCGTTCTGCGGAATAACCACCACCGGAACGGCAAAGGCGGCCGCTGTTATCAGCAGCAAGGCTGATACCATTGATTTTTTTGAGATACTCATATTTTATTCCTTACTTACTTTAGAGATAAATATTCTGTCAACAGAAACTTTTCCTTCAGGAGAGGCGGCAAGAGAAGCCTTGATTTCATATTTCTGTTCAGGGAACAGCATGGCATTGTATCCTGAAATATTGAGCTTCAAATTTCCAAGAACCAGCAGACTGCCGCGGGTGATGACGCCTGTGTAAACGGTGTAGACTCTGTACTTTTCATCCCGGGGGATCTTATGGAAAACAACTGTGGTTTTGAGTTTCTTTGTCAAATCTCTCACGCCTGCGGCGAAAAGGTCTTTTTTGCTCAAAACGCCGCAGGGCGCAGCACTGCGGACGGCGGAGTTTTTATCCACCTGTTTCGGAACGTTCAGTGCAATGCGTGAAATTTCCGCAAGCAGTTTTTTTCTGTCAACACCTGCGGGCAGGGGCGCGGGCAGGTGACAGGGGGCGCTGATATCTCCGCGGACGGTAACGACACGGTCAACGGCATACATTTTATCCGTGACTTTGAGAGAAATGTAAACGGCAACGTCATTGTCGCAGATTTCCGGACCTCCGAAAGAATCTGACAGCGGCAGTTGAAGCAGCCAGCCCCGATGCAGATAAAGCAAGGGTTCACTGGTTAAGCGGCAGCGTCCGAGATAGTACCAGTGATATTTTCCGTCTTTGGGAACTGCTTCAAGCGGCAGAGAGGCGCCGCGCAGGGGATATTTGCGGGTCGCTGTGTCATAAATACCGCAACCGACATCTTCGTTGGTGTGTTTGGCTCCGGGAACGGCTGCTTTTCCGCCTGCGGCATCTTTGTCATCCACGATTCTGTTGTAACGTGCCAGAGAAAGTTGCGGCCAGGCGTAATCGGCAATGATTGTTGCCTGTTCAAAGCCTTTGGGGGCAGGAACATTGGCAAGTGCCGCCCGGCAGAGTTTGTTGACGTCAGCAATACAGGATTTTGCGTGATAGGCACTCTGATACTTCATTCTCCGCATGACGTTTTTGCGGAAGTTTTCAATATAAGTCTTATCTGAAATTTTGAATTTTTCAATTTTCGCCCATTCAACGGCAACACGTTCATCATGAACACGTTCATTGTGGATTTTGTTGTTTTTTGTTGCTTTGTCAGCGGCACCGAGCAGAGCTTCAGCTTCTTTGAAAAATGCCGGAGTCAAATCATGACGGCGGGCAAGGGTGTAACTCTGGATATTGTGTTCAAGACTCATCGTTGCTTTATCAAGCAGAGCGTAGAATTTGAGCATGTACGGCGCCCCTTTGCCGTAAAAGGCATTGGCAAAACGGTTCAATTCGGCTTTGAGGTCGCGGTTGGGGTCAACCATCAGCCGGTAGCCGATGATATTGCTCATGCGCCACAAACTTTTGACGTGTGCGCCGCTGTCCTGCGCCATAAGGTACATGACATTGAGTTTTTTATAGAATTTGATATTTTCAGCAATAGCGGGAATCGGGTTTGATGGATACTGCCAGCGAATGCAGTCCACCCAGTAATCCCAGACGGTGGGAACACGGGTGAGGGCGGCCCATTCTTCATGAAGTCTTTTGCTTATGGCATTGACGGGGTTGGAGTAGGGACGGAAATGATCGCGCGGACGCTCCAGGTATCCCATGCCGTAGGCGATATCAACAGTGACGTTTGAAGCCGGTTTCAAATTTTTTGGCGGCAAACCGTGCAGTCCGTATGCATCGGTGCAGAAGAAAATATCAGGGTATTCTTTTTCAAAGGCTTGTGCAACTTTATTGGTTAAATACATTTTTGCGCCGGACCAGCCGTGTTTTTTGACAAGTTCAGCACATCCGGAACACTCACACTCATTGCGGTTATCGTTGGTTTTGAGTCCGTAAAGGAAAGGATACTGCCATTTTTCTTTACCTTTTCTGTCGGCGGGAATCCATTCTTTGAGCTTTTTGATGAAGTGTGCGGCAGTCTTGGGATTACTGTAACAAACTTGTCCCGGACCCATTGCCGAGGTGGAATACACCCGTTTGCCGTTAGAAAGAGATAGGATATCGTAATCCTCTTTCGGGATATTTTTTGTGTAATCATAAAAGGTATGGCAGAAGCGCGGCGAACCGTGGATATAAAAAATACCGTAAGCGGCATATTTTTCGGGCAGGGGATAATGAAAAGCATTCTGTCTGTTGCGGATTTTGTAAATCTCTCCGCCTTTAATAAAGTTGTTCCAGATTGAACGGTAGGCAATGGCGGGTTTACCCTGCAGGAAAAGATTCTTTTTCCAGGTGACGGATTTTACCTTGTCGATTTTGGTATTGAATTCATCCAGCCACATGGCGTTGAGATTGTTTTCAAGGAATTCGTAAACGCCGTAAAGTGTACCGCGCGGATGTCCGCCGGAAATGATCAGTAGAGAAGCAGAAACTGCTCTTACATAGTGTTCCTCCTGACCGAACTTTGCAAAATCAACTTTATTTTTCTTTGCGAAAGCAGTTTTACCGACAAAAATGCGCTTTCCTGTTTTCGGAGCAACATTTTCAGCAACGGTTTTTACTGTTTTACCTGTTGCAAGTTTCAGGTGAATAGCAAGTTCCTGAGCTGCTGTTTTTTCCTGCAAATTGGCTTTTTGCGGAATCACGATAATGGGAACCGCTGACAGCATGAAGGCACAAAATGCTCCTGCCCAAAGGATGCGTTTCATAAAAGTTTTTTCCTCAGGTTTACTATTTTACGTTTACAACGCCGGCGGGGTCAGCGAAGAAGTTGTATTTATAGTGCAGCTGCTGATAGTAGGCAGCTGCAACGTGTCCGTCAACATAAAGGACGTTAGCCATACCTTTATGACGGAACTGCATAAAGCTGTTTTCGTTGATAGTATACAGATTGGTGCGGTTTTCGGTGTAATCCACGATGCTTGAGGGTTTTTTTACTCCGGACCGCTTCAAAATCCAGTAGTTGTTTGAAGTAAGAACCGGTCCTTTTTTGCTGCCGCCATCCAATCCGCGAATGCGGGTGTTGCAGGCAATACGTCCTTCATTGACTCCCTGCAGTGCCTGTTCATGACCGCTTGAATCAGGCTGCCTCGGAAGCCCCACGCCCATCGGGCAGTAGAGTTCTTCTTTTTTGAATGTTTTCCAACCATATTTCTGCCGCTGTTCAGGGTAATATTCCTGATTGGACTCAGTTCCGTCAGAAGTCAGGAAGGGCAGCCACATGACTCCGCTGGCATAGCGTCCCAGACCGAGGATTCTCTGCGGGAAAAAGTATCCTTCATATTCATCGGAGTATTGCGCTGTATACAGTCCCCACTGTTTGAAGTTGTTGACACACTTGGCATTCTTCGCCGTATCGCGTGCCTGTTGGAGTGCCGGAAGAAGCATTGCCGCTAAAATAGCGATGATGGCGATAACGACCAGAAGTTCAATCAGTGTAAAGCTCCGGAGCTTTACCTGCTTGCTGCAAGCAGGTGAAACATCACTCTTTGAAAGTTCAGACAACGACAGTTTTGTTGTGGTATTGTGCTGCATATACAGTATCCCTTATAATTTTTGTGAATAAATTGATATCCCACTGTTTTAATTATACCACAAAAAAACTTTTTTGTCAACCCCGGGCAGTCGAAAAGATGATTATTTTTACACAGTGTTCTGAAAAAATCAAGCAGCGGCATTGGTGGAGCGTGTGACTGATGGGGTATGTAAACACAAATTTTTGATACCCGCAGCGGTTTGCAAAACGCAGCGGCTATGCAGAGCTTGAGTGCAAAGAATTACCCCGTGGGTTTTGCTTGCCGTTGTGTGGTTTGGCCCGGGCGAAAAGTTGCCGCAGGGTAGTGCTTGGCTTGCTTGATGGCTGCGGGGGT
>JAZQYS010000214.1:0-1569 GCA_045633645.1 Victivallaceae bacterium
GCCAGGGCGATATCGTTGCAGTTGTGCCGGTCAAATTCAAACCGCCCCTGCCCGGAGATCTGGTTCTTGCAGAAACTCCGGACGGAAGGACAATTGTCCGCTCTTATTTTCTCTATTCCAGAAAACAATTCCAATTAGCTCCGGCAAACAGTGAATTCAAGGTGGAATTGTATCCCGTTTCAAGCCAGGTCATCAAAGGCGTGGTTGTTTCTCTTTGCCGGAAATTTTTCTGACAATTTAATGTTTTCTGTTATTACGTCTACCGTTTAACATAAGGAAATACCTATGGACAATCAGAGTTTCCGGGAACAGGAATGTGAAAAAATTGCAGCCAAAGAGACGGATGAAGTTTGCCGAAAATTTATCAATGACGAGGAAATCCAACTGGATTTAACGATTCCCATTAAACCGGGTCCCGTCAGAGGTCTTCTGAAAAGAGAACCTCTTCACGACGAGTACCGTACGGTGATTTTCACCTATTCCATCATTCCGCGCAGCGATATCGTTTTGAACAGAAATCGTCTGTATACAGCGGCCCTGAAAAAAGCTTTGGATACAGCCCGTAATCCTTACGTGATGAAAATTACGGATGAAACCGAATATCGCAGCAGAATTTCTGAATGGGCGCAATGGGGAATCGGCCGGGAACTTGAACGTATTTTTTCAGAATTCGCCTGTGCTTCTCCTGAAAAATACCCCACCTGTCAATCCCACGGACACACTTGTTCCGTCAAGTTGGGACCGATAAGTTCAGAGTCCGAATTTTATGATATAACAGATTGACAGAAACAGTCCGAACGGCAGAACAATATATTTCAGTAAAACGCAGATAACCTGCCCTGCGGCAGAGGCAATATTGCACAGGACGGCAAAAAGTCCCAGTGCTGCAAACGCTAAAAAAAGAAATCCCATAACATTTTCTCCCGTTTATAATAAAGTTTGTGCCAACTCCGGCAGATGTTTTTGAACATCTGCCGGAAAAATCTGTCTGTTTCAGGCTTTTTTGATGAGGGAAACAAGTTTTTCCACCGCCTCTTTACCGGGGTGAAGAACGGCGGGACAGTAGTAATTAAAACGGCGTTCAACACATTCAAGCAGTTCTTTGCGATCCTCTTCAGAAATTTTTGCGCCGCGGGTAATGAGATCTTCAAGAAGCGAATTGTAAATCCGGTGGTCTTTGAAGTGGCGGAAAAAGGACCGGACGACAGGAACGATACTTTTGCTGAGTTCCTCCTGACTTGCTTCAGGAAGCAGTTTTTCAATCTGCGCGAAGTTGGAACAGCGGCAGCACTCTGAAAGCGGCTTGCTTGCATCGTAGAAATAATTGTCGCCGAACCGCATGGCAGCGTTGAGAAACAGCAGAACATCAGAAGGCAGATTTTCATTTCCCTCAATGATCAAATCGTCCAGTCTGTCGCCCGCATCATAAAGTTTTTCAGCCATATCAAAGTTTTTGTCTTTGAGGGCATAGTAGAGGGCAGACTCCACACCGTAAGCGGAACCCCAGCGGCAGATACGCGGATCGGCTCCGGAAGCAAGGAGCTTTTCAACTTCGCCCCAGTTGCAGTC
>JAZQYS010000215.1:0-14600 GCA_045633645.1 Victivallaceae bacterium
TACAATATCACCTGGGCACTCGCTTCCGGTATGCTCTCCGGCACAGCGGCAGCCGCCAAATAAGGGGGCAGATACGCCCTCATCCCTTTTCAAGAAAAGTAAAGTTTTTTAATGCTGCTTATTCGTGTATAAAAAACCTCCGGTACTTTGCAGTACCGGAGGTTTTGAATTTGCAATCAGGAATATTATTCCATGAAGCTGCTCAGATCTTTGACCTCGCCATCCATGATGGAGGTGTAAACCGCATCACCGATGGAGATCGCACGCAGACCGTCAACGCTCTTGGCGAGGATGTCAAATTTGCGCGCCGGATCTTCGCCGAGGAAAATATCCTCGAGAATCAGCGGGTCGCCGCCGCCGTGACCACCCTCGTTTTTGACGACATTGATGCGCTCGCGGCCGCCGAAAATCGGGTAGTAGTCAATCCACTGATCGCCACCCTGATACAGGTCGGGCAACGCTCTGCCGCCGGCACCCTGGAACTCCAGAGATTCCAAACGACCGTGAGTACCGTTGATCGCCAGACGGTAGCCTTCAAACGGAGTGGAGAAGTTGGCGGAGTAGTTCAGCAATGCACCATTGCGGTATTTGACGTTGACGACAAAAGTATCGTAAATGTTGATTGCAGAATCAAACATACACTGATCAGGACGGTAAGTCGTAAAAAGTTTCTTTTTGCCGAGGAAATCGTTGATGTGATCATCCTGTGCCATAATGGTTGAATTGCGGGTCGCCCAGCGTGCTTTGTAGGGGCACTGCATCAATTCAGGACACTCGTTGCAATGACGTCCGTCTTTTTTGGAGGGGTTGAACACGCCGTCCGGACCATAATGATTCAATGCGCCGAAAGCATGGACATATTCCGGAATACCGTCAATCCACCAGTTGACCAGATCGAAGTGGTGGCTGGACTTGTGGATGGAAAGACTTCCTGAGTTTTCACGCATACGGTTCCAACGGTGGAAATAGCTGGAGCCGTGACGGATATCAATGTACCAGTTGAGATCAACGTGGGTGACGCGTCCGACTTTTCCGGCAATGACCATTTCGCGCAGTTTGCGGTGAATAGGATTATAACGGTAGTTGAAAGTGCAGATAACTTTACCTTTGGATTTTTCTTCTGCTTCCAGAACACGCAGAGCATCCTGAGTATTGGTGGTCATCGGTTTTTCACTGATGACATCCAAATCATATTCCAGACCGCGGATCAGATATTCGGCATGGAAACGGTCCACGCTGACGATAATCAGGGCATCGGGTTTGGTTTCTGCGATCATCTTATCAAAATCAGCAGCCATGTATTCGGGGACATCCGCAGCCTTCGGAGCCGTATCTTTACAAACTTTGAAGCGCAGCGGATCTACGTCCAGCAATGCGACCAGCTCCGCACAATGCGAGAATTGATCGAGCATCGGAACAATATACATACCAATTGCACGCTGAGAAACACCGCAGACAGCATATCTTTTCTTAGTCATGATTTTTTATCCTTATTTTTTTTTATTTTTTTTGGGGGGACATTTACTTGTTTTTTAATTTGACTGATTTATGGCGCCAGCCGAGAGCGGCAGCTTCTTTAAGGGTGTGGTGACTGTAATTGCAGATGCCGTCAGCTTCAACGGAGGCACGGAATTGAACCAGTTTCTGAAAAGCTGCATTGAATTTGTCACGCAGTTTGATGCGTTCAGCTTTGCTTGACTTGCTTTTTCAGAGTTTTACAAGGGCGCGGCAGTTGCGGGTGAGTTCCGCATCGCGCAGACCTTTGCGGAGAAAGTCGATTCTTTTGAGCGCAAGGGTATTTCCTGCGGCGCGTTTTGAAGCGGCATCCAGCAGTTTGTTTGCCTGAACAAAGACTTTTTCAGGATACAAATCAGCGATGATGGTCGGAAAGTTGCGGTGTCCGCCGCCGCTGTTGCCGGTGCGGTCGGGATTGACGGCACAGATTTTGAGGAACTCTTCATCGGTGATATTATCAGAGAATTTTTCCCAGAAGTCAATGTAGGCACGGATTTCCTTTTCTGCCGGAGCAAATGCCGAGCAGTATTCTTTTATGGATTTTTCATATCCCGTTCCCGGTGCGCGGTGGAGCCTTGACAGGGTATAGAGCATCGCACCCTGATTTGCCCAGACGCCGGTCAAAGAGTCAAAGTTGGTTCCGATCATGCCGTTTTCCGCGATATAAGCGAAGTCTTCTGCAATGCGTCTGCCGGAGTTGATCGGCATATTGCCGCCCATAAGCAGATAATTGGGACGCAAAACAAAACGTTCAATGCCCGCCTTGCGCCAGCCTGAAACCTGACGGCGTAATTTTTGGCTGTCATCGGCAGAATAGGGAAAACCGATCGAGGCAACGTAGCAGAGAATGACATTTTTATCAAGTTTTGTTTCTTTGGGTTCATCCACATAATTGGCATAAGCATAGGCGAAAACTTTTGCTTCGGGATCGACTTTCTGAGCCTCTTTCAGGACAGCCATGTAGAATTTTGCGTAACGGTCAGAGAGCGACGGCGGTTCAATGACTTTGGTTGCATCTCCATCTTCGCCCCACTTGACACGCGCCAGACGGTAGAAACGCCCCAGACGGGTCAGAGGATCTTTTTTCTTTCCCCAGTATTCAGACTGGGCAAAGCGGGGATCTTTTGCATCCCAGGCACGGCAGTTGTCGCAGATACACATGCCGGGCGTGTCATTTTCGCAAACATTGATCAGCGCCTGCCAGGAAGTGGCGGCTGTTCTGCGTTCAGAAGAAATTTTCCAATTTTTAACGATCAATTTGTGCAGATCGGGGTTGGAAACGCACATGGTGATATAATCTCCTGCTTTGTCGCCGATCAGCGGTTCGCGTTTGCCGTTGGGGAGCATGGCAAAGTATTCAGGATGTTCCTTGCCGTAAGTTCTCCAGTATTTTGAAAAGGCGTGCCCCTGATAAAGATTGACATTGGCGCCCATTCTGTGACGGATGAGGAAAAGATCCTGATCGGCAAAGAATTTGGTGCGGTTTTCAAGCTTTTTCCAACCGTGCATACGCTTGGCGTCGGGGCGTCCGACACGCAGACGGCGTGCGGTCAGCACCTCTTTGCCGGAGCGGTCGATCTTGCCGATTTTAAGAACTTTCTTTTTGGGGATAACTTCGCCCAGTTCTCCGGGCCAGAGCCAGAGAACGCCAAGATCATGTTCAAGATAATCATACACTGCATAAAGTGTGCCGTGACAGGTCGCACTCCACTGGTGTCCGACATAATAGCCGTCCCGGTCGCCTCCTGCCAAGATGATACCGTCTTTGACGGTGCGGATCACGCGGCTGTCCATGGCAAGACTTTTTTTATTGATTTTTGCCTTTGCCGCGGCTTGGGTTCCACCGATGTAGAAGTGGTACGGCTGAGAGGATTTTTGTTTTTCAGTAATGATCTGCGGCTTTTTGCCGGTGATTTTAAAAAGATGATACTGCAGTTCTTTGGCGGCAAATGCTTCGGATTGATTGGGCTTTACCGGCGTGATGATGTCAGCCTTCCACTTGCCGTTTTCAAAGGCGGTAAACGCGCTCAGAGAAAGAGATGCACAAAGCATCAGAAAGAAAAGAAATTTTTTCAACATTTTGGATCAACCTTTTTTATCAATGCTTTGCCTGTCCCCAGAAGTCGGAAACAGCGGCGAAACTGTCATCGTAGAATTTGCGCTGCACCGTTTCGCAGTGTCCGTCGGTAAACAGCATGGGGATCACGGTTTTATGCGCCGCAAACAGCCGGGTCGTGTGGGGGGAGTCAGAGCCGAAATCCTCATCTGTATCTGAAGAAATATGGGTTTTCGGCGGACGCTCGACAGAAACAGCAAAACGGATGCCGCAGGCATAAAGCCAGGTTTTGGACATGGAATAAATACGGGAGATTTTTGTTGTATCATCATCTCCGGTACGGCAGATCTGATTGTATTTGAAGTGCTTGTAAAGTCCGTGATGACCATTCATGCCGTAACTCGTATTACGTTGGATCCTTGCGGTTACAGAGGCGCACTGCCAGAATTTTGTTCCGTTTGAGGAAGGAAGA
Source organism: Victivallaceae bacterium (assembly GCA_045633645.1). Taxonomy (GTDB): domain Bacteria; phylum Verrucomicrobiota; class Lentisphaeria; order Victivallales; family Victivallaceae; genus UBA1784. Next base: position 4,044 of record JAZQYS010000215.1, read on the forward strand.
AAAGTACTGCCCTTGTGTCCGTTTGATTCTGTCGTTTCTCCGCCCAGCTGTTTGTAATGATAACCGCGGAGTCCGCCGGTGGCTTTATTCCAGCACATACAGGGCTTGTAGTCATCACTGGCATCAACGTATGCCGCAACACCCTGTCCGATCGTTTTCAATGTACCGATACAGTTGGCGACTCTTCCCCGTTCCCGTGCCTGAGAAAGTGCCGGCATAAGCATTCCTGCCAATATGGCAATAATGGCAATCACAACAAGCAGTTCGATCAGGGTAAATGTTGAGAGGCGTACTTTTTTTGTCGTTAACATTTTAAAACTCCTTTTTTTAGATTGAGATGGTTTGATATTCATTTTCACAGGGAAAGCCGTCAGCAATCAGAACTTTCCCCCGGGCAGGCAAACAAATCATAGACCACTTGGTCAGAGAGTGCGCTTCTCCTGCATGACGGCAGGGCGCATAGCAGCTGGAGTGATCTGAAAGTATTTTTTTGACATCTTCCACTTTTTGCGGAATGCTTTTTTCTGCAATATATTCACTGCGTTTGACACAGAACGGACGGTAATCCGCCGCACGTTCATCCATAAATTCCGCTTCGGGCGTGTAATACAAATTGGTTGACCATGAAAACGGCACATTTTCTTCACGTTTAAAAAGATTCGGCACAGCGGCGTCAATGAAAAAGGTGTGTCCGCTTCTGTCTCCGACGGCAATGGAAAATCCTTTGCCCGTCAGGGGATAAGCTGAAAGTTTTTCAAGAAAATCCGCTGAACTTGTGCAGTAACGCATGACCTGCATGACTGCCAGACGGATATCAACTCTTTCGCCGCTTTTGTCAAACTTGGAACCAACTGAACCGTGGGTGTTGGCAACGCCTCCGGCGTTCATGGAGTCAAGTCCGCTCAGCCAGCCGGCGTAGGTCGTTGTCAACACCGGAATTCCCTTGTCAGGTTTGCGGATGAGCGTTACAAAACGGCACTTTTCCACGGCTCCGGCATCGTTATTTTTAGCGACGATCACGCCGTCGGCGGAGTTGTTCAGCAGAAGCGGCGTGCAGCGGTTTGTGTGATTGTCAAAGGTATCGACAAAGTTCATGGCAAGCAGAACTTTTTTGTCAACATTTGCTCCTTCGGCAATGCCGAGAATCTCTTCGCGGATATCAGGGAGGTATTTTGCAAGGATTCTGTCGGCCTCAGTGTAATAGGAGTCCAGTCGCGGGGTAATAAAATATCTTCCGAGATTTTCAACTTCGTATTGAATGTCATCACGGGCGGCTTCTCCGTATTGCCTGCCCATTTCGCGCGGTGTTCCGCAGCATTCAATTGTTTTCATTTTGCTTTTTCCTTAATTATAACAGAATAATTATCTTTGATTTCTGATTTTTCAAGCATTTCTTCTGCAAGAATATCCCAATCCGGATGAGCGTTGTTGACGATATTGAAATTGTAATGAGAGAGCTTCATAACTTCGTTTGTCCAGGCGGATTTGCCCGGGTCTCCGATAATACGGCAATAGCCCTGCATGGTGTGAAGATACTGTATCGTTTCACTGATACAGCTGAGCCAGTCCCCGCGGTAGAAGTTCTGCCACTTGCCGGAGGAAAGGCGGTGCAGGACTTTTTCAGCCTCAAGCATTGCCTTTTTCGCCTTGTAAAATCCGGTGAAGGCAGCTTTGTAATTTTGTTCAAGATAACAGAGCAAAGCTGTCAGTCCCTCAACATAGCCCAAACAGGAATAATACATAATTTGCGTATGTGCCAGACAGGAGTTGTCAAAATAAACATTTTCAGGATGTTTTGAAGCAAGTTTTTCAGCCGCCTCAAGGGTGGACTTCCATGCAGGAAGTGACGATTCTGCAAGATCTTTCAATGCCGCAAACCGCAGTTCTTTTTCTTTGGGAAGAGCAGAGGCAAATCCGGTGTTTGACCACTCCTGTTTGTTTTGAAGTACGGCAAGAATGGCTGTCCTTAAAGTGAAATGATAAACCTCTTCACCCGCTTTCTGATCGGGATAGGGACCGAAAGAAAAGGGATTTTGAAAGTATTTATGCAGAATTTTTTCAGCTTCTTCCGCAAAGCCTTTGAAGTGTTTTTGTGTAAACTCTTTGTAACACTTGTCGGCAGTTGATTCCCAATCAAAACCGCCGTTTGGTGTATATTTTTCAATCAGAGTCCTGACTGTTTCAGCGGTAAAAACATGCGGACGGATGTTGCCGATATTCAAAAGAAGAAAATCCATCTTTCCGCAGGACATGAGTTTTACGAACTCCTGTGATATGAGTTCCGGCGAGGGCAGGGGCGTCAATTGGTTTGAAATTTCAAGATCGTGGAAATTGACATGATAATAAATGCCCCATGAGAGCTTTTTATCCGTTTCCGGCGGCAGAGAGGATTCATGCGTTTCAGGGTATCCGATTCCTTTTCTGCGGACGCGCATGGCACCGAAACCGTTGTCGCCCCAGATACGGATAATATCGTCATCAAGTGTCAGATATCCCTGTTTGTAAAGCGAGGCACTTTCACCGTAAAGGTTGTGGGCAAAGTATTTTGGTCCTGCAACCTTTGCGCAGATGAGCTGTTTCTGAAAACGGATGATTTCACTCAATGCTTTTCCGGCTTTTTCCGGGTCGGCATACCGCATGTCTCCCTCATAAAAAGCGTGATCGCCCTGACCTCTGAAACCGAGACTCCAGATAACTTTCTGATTTTTGTGAAGTTTGATTGAGTCCTCATAAAGTTTGACAAATCTGTCAAAATCCTCTGGATATTTCGGAGCAATTCCGGGATAAGCGTTTGAAAACATCTCTGCGCCGAGGGGTTCTGCGTGGTGCTGCGCAATCCACAATCCCATTTTTGAAGCCTGTTCCAACTGCGGCGCATCGGGTTTTATGCCTGTACCCGGAATAATTGTGTTGAATTTATTCCGCAGGAGCGTTTCAAAAATAATTTCCCATGTGGACGGGGATATCGTCATATTATCATTCCAGCCGGTCAGACAGTCTTCGCCGTTAATGAACCAGCCGCGGAATTTGACGGCAGGCGGTGCAAAGCTGAAATCGAAAACGCCTGTGTCAATCTGATTTCTGCGTTGGATTTTGAAATCCGTCCAGAACTTGAAGGGATCAATACCGAGGATTTTTTCGCAGAAATCATATATGCCGAAAACAGTTCCGAGAGGAGAATTTCCGCTGATGATGATCTTTTTTGAAGTGGACTGTAATCTGAACGTTTCTTCAGTACCGTCTGCACACTCAATGATGATATCAGGAATAGCACAGTTTGCAGTCATTTCGGGCTGAACGCCGAAAACATCAAAAAGGTCTTTGGCAAAACTCCGGAGCGCAAAGCGAAGTTCTTCCGGCGGATTGTCCGGGATTTTTATCTTGCACAAAGTTCCCAATAGCATGGCAGACTCCTTTTGTTTGCATTTTTTTTATAACAATAAATAATATATATCAGCATGATACAGCATGCAATTGTACTTTTGAAACATTGTATTTGCAAAAATGAAACGTTCTTCTGTTGAAATTTTTTGTGTGCGGGGTTATATTCTGTTTTGTGGAGGAAAATATGTCCTGGATATTTACATTTTACACGGGTGAACTTGATTTTTATGTCCGTTCAGTCGGCTTTTTCGACCTTGCTCCCGGCGAGGAGGGGCGGCGTAAAGAGGCTGATTTCGGCGAGATATTCTGGTGTCTTTCCGGCAGCGGGCGTTTTCTTGACAGTGAGGGACGTGAACATGTGCTTCTGCCGGGGAGCGTCTGGTATTATCCTCCGGGGTCTGTTCACATTTACCACGCAGGAAACGAGGGATTTTCCGCCCGGTGGCTGACTATCGCCGGCGTTCTGGCGGCAACGTTGTTTGACGGATTGAAAATTTCGTACGGAATCAATCCGGCAGGGAAATGTCCTGAGGAACATTTTGACCGGATTTTTCTGCTTGCACGCAATCCATCAAAAATGCCTGAAATGTTGACTGAGGCGATGACAATTCTTTTGAAAATGATTTCTCCCGGCAATAAGAAACCCGGGAGGGAATCTCTGGCTGAAAAAGCCAAACTTCTGATTGACAGTGATTTCCGCGATCAGAATCTCAATGTGGAAATCATCGCTGATAAACTGGAGTGTCACCGGGTATCCGTGGCAAGGGATTTCAAACAGCATTACGGCATACCCATATCGCACTATCTGCACTCCCGCCGCATACAGGAGGCGTTTCATTTGATCCGCGATACGGCAATTCCCCTGCGGGAAATCCCGCTGCTCTGCGGATTTGCGTCAATTTGTTATCTCTCAAGAGTTATCAGAAAAATGACAGGCGGTACACCGGGAGAACTGCGCAAAAATGCAGCAGGAGAAAAGAAAATATCTGAAAACATCAGATAATTCTTTCTTGTTCACCGGATTGTAAAAACGGATATTTTTGCCAGTCAAAAGGATTTTAGTCGGGAAACAGTGCAATATTTTCTTGACAAATCACCTTTGAAATGGTACAGTATAACTGTGGATTATTTGTAAAATAACACCATTATAAAGGATAGTTAAATGAATCTTAAAAATAAATGCACTCTTTTGTGCAGTTTGTTCTGCTGCGTTCTTGCGGCAGTTGACTTTTCGGGCAAACAGCTGAATCTCCACGGCAAAGCGCAGGAGAAAAACGGGGTGATCTCCCTTGACGGCAAGTCCGCATACGTGACACTCAAGGGAACTGAGGACTGGAATATCACGCCCTCGGGACTTTCTTTCGGCTGTGCAGTCAATCTGACTCCTCCGGCAATTGCCAAACATAAAAAAATGCCGTTCAATATGGTATTCTCAAAAGGCGGAAACAACTTCATCGCCGCTTATTACGGACGCAACGGCATGTATACCAATATCTGGTCAAAAAAGACAAAAAAATCCGCCGCGCCGATGATTGTCAACTTCAAGCCTGAGTTCGGAAAATGGTTTTATATGGCCGTCACCTTTGAACATCACAACGACGTGGGACAGGGTGATGTCGGATACATCACCACTCTCTACATCAACGGCAGCCGTATCGGACGTCAGAAACATCAGGGATTGATTCCCGCCGCAGATAAAGCCCTGCTTGAAATCGGCAAAGGCTGGGGCGGCCCCTGGTTCATGTGCGGTCAAGTCGGAGAAATCCGCGCCGATAAGCGTATCTGGACCGAGGATGAAATCGCCTCCTTTACCGACAACAGCAAACTTGTCAACGCTGTTTCCGCTAAGAAAGTCAATCCGGCTCTTGATAAGTACAAAGCGTCTTCCCCTGCCGGAAAATGGTATTTGCAGTCGCTCCACCGTTTGCCTGCCAAGCGGGGGATTGCCATTGCAGAAAAGTTGAAGAAAGCCTTCACATTCAAGGACGGCAAAGCCTTTATCCGTGAAGAGAAAAAACTTGACAAAGAATTGTATCTTGTTGTCAAACCTGAAGTTATGATTCTTTTTGACAGACTTTCAGGATCGGGCGAACCGCTGCTTGGCGTGTACGATAGAATAAGCGGAAAATCCGTCCTTGAAGATCAGCTTTTCGGTTGGAAACTTCAGGGAAATCTCGGCAATAAAAAGCGTGAAATTCTTTCTGCGGAAGAAAATTACAAAACAGTTTCCGCTTCTGCTGATAAAGTTGTTGCCGTCTGGCAGGTGAAAAGTCCTGTCAAACTTGAAGTGAAAGTTGTCTATTCTCTTGAAAAGAACGGACTCGGGGCAGAACTTTTTGTGAAAAATCAGACTGATAATTTTCTGTTGACCCGTGTGACTTTTCCGCAGACCCGGACGCCGCGTCTGGGAAAAGATGATGCGTTTCTCTATCCTTTCCAGTGCGGTGCATTGATTCCCAATCCCACGAAAAACAGTTTCAAACGCGGACAGAACGGACGTTATCCCGGCAACAGTATGACCATGCAGTTTTCTGCTTATTACGGAGACGGCAGAGGTGTGTTCCTCGGCTGGGAAGACCCCATCGGTACGGTCAAGGATTTTCAGGCGACCGGCAAACGCAACGGTATGGAGTTTTTATGGGAACAGAATGCTGTGATTCCGCTGGATAAAGTCAACGGCGGCAACAGTTATGCCAGTCCCGGCAGAGTTGTGTTCAAAACCTACGCAGGCAAGTGGTTTGAAGCCTGTCAGCTGCATAAAGCGTGGGCAGTTAATAAATCTGCGTGGAAAATGCCTGTTCTGCCCCGCAAAAATACGCCCAAGTGGTATCAGGATATTCCCGTCAATATCTCTTTGCTGACACCCCGTGAAGATTTTGCAAAAACAGCTTACGCTCAACTGATGTATCTGCGTAAATATCTTGAACTGCCGATATTCAGTTCCGTCTACGGCTGGCAGGACAGCAATCTGGGCAGCTGGCCGGTTTTCCGACCCAAAAAATTTGTTCCTGAGTTGTTCCGTAACATGCAGGCGGCAGGATGTTATCCCGAACCCTATACCGACCCCATGCTGTGGGATGTGATGGATGGTCCCAACCGCAAAAGCGATTGGCGTTGGAGTACGCACGGTAAAAAGTTCGCCGTCAAACATGCCAACGGCGATATTCCTTTTGAATATTATGCAGGAGGAACGCAGTACGGCGTGATGTGTCCCAACTCTTCCGGCTGGCGCAAGGAACTTGAAGGTATGGTTATGGGCGTGAGTAAACTCACTAAAGCAATTTACCACGATGAACTTATGACTGTTCAGGGCTACTGCTGCTGGGATAAGAGTCACGGACACCCGCTCAACGACCCTGCCGGCTGGCTGACACGCGGATTCCGTCCGATGTATGAAAAGTTCCGCAAGGTGATTCCCGGCTCTATCCATGCTTCAGAAGAGGTTTCCGAACCCTGGTTGGATTTGTTTGACAGCGGACACGTCTGGCGCTGGACTTTCAACGGACAGATTCCTGCATTTCAGGCTGTTTACGGCGGCAGAATTCAGTACACCAGTTTGAATTATGATTCGCACAGCCACGGTTCTTTTGCCTCCAACTTTGCCAAGATGGCAAATCAGCTGGTGACGGGACAGAAACTCGGACGTTTTTATCCCGGAGAGCTTGAAAAAGCCGATGCCAAACGCCTTTTCCTCAAAAAACTGGCTCATCTGCGCTGGGCGTTGAAGGATTATTTCAATGCCGGAGATATGCTTGCTCCGGTTGAATTTGCCCGTCCTCTGCCGCTTATGACCACCGCCTGGGGAACCAGTCTGCCGCAGACTGAGGATGTGACTCTGCCTGTTGTCGCATCAGGCGCTTACCGTTTCAACGGAAACAATGTCTTTATTTTCATCAACTCCACCGATAAAACTCAGACTGTTGAACCGCGCATTGCCAAAGGCCTGCTCTGTGTTGAAGGCGCTGCCAAAGCTGTTCCGTTCAACGGCAGAATCGTGCTTAAGTCTTATCAAAGTGCCGTCGTTGTGCAGAACTCTGCCAAAGAAGCGGCACGTTTGCAGAAAACGCTTTTGAAAATTTCAAAGTTTGACGCCGGACTGGACTTTGCAAAGGTCTTCGGATTCAAAGAACACCGCCTGATCAAACCCGTTCCGGGGAAAATCATCGGTGCGGATATGATTTCTGGTTACTACAACTGCTCCAAATACGATGACGGCAAGTATTTCGGCAACTTTACCAAAGGTTCGCTGATTTCCTACGGCACCGTGGATTTCGGAAAGAAAAAAGTTTCTGAAATTTATCTTACCACAGCCGTTGTTGAGCATTATGCCGGCGGTCAAATCGAGGTTTTGACCGGACCCCATCAGAATATGACGGCTGAAACGCTTGCTGTTTTCACCGTTCCCGCAACCGGAAGCTGGGAGAGTTTCAAAGAATTTAAAGTTAAATTGACCCGTCCTGTAAGCGGTAAGACCAATCTGGTTCTGCGTTTCAGCAAAACCGGCTGCTGCAACTTTGCAGGATGGCGTTTCCTGTAAAAATAATGAAAGGTGTGAAGACCATGAAAAAAGTTTTGTTGACCGCCGGTATTTTCTGCGCATTTGCGCTTGCTGCTGAAAAAGTGATTGACTGCAATTATGCAGGACAGCCGCCTGTGGCTCAGTCCAAGTTCGGAAATGTTGTGATTCAGGGCGAAACCAAAATGGCGGGTAAGCCTGCTGCACTGGTTATGAACGGAAAGAACAACTATATCACTTTTCCGGACAGCAATAAGTTCACCCTTAAAAACGGCGGTACGCTGTATGCGGTGATCAAGCCTGAGGCAAAAGAAGTTTTCGGCATGACTTTCTTTAAAAACAAAGAGTTCCTGCTGGGTGTCTATCAGAAACAATTTCTTTATTTTAATTTGATGCCCAACGTAAAGCCTGATTGTCCGGTATTTCTGCCCAAACTTGAAATGGGCAAATGGATGTCCGTTGCCGCCGTGGTCAAAGTTTCAGGCAAAGATTATACCGTAACACTCTATGCCAACGGTAAGAAACCGGTGACCAAGACTTTTAAGAATCTCAATTACAAAGCAACGGAATCAGAAATCACTTTCGGAAGAGGCTGGGGCAGCACCTGGCACTTTGACGGCGCCGTTGCCTGTTTCAAACTTTTTGATAAGCCTTTGAGTGAAAAAGAAATCAAAGCCCTTGATGCAAAATGTCCCATAAAATTATAATATAAGGAGTTCATCCCATGCAGAATCAGAAAAAGTTTTTTACGTTGATTGAGTTGCTGGTTGTAATTGCCATTATCGCTATTTTAGCAGCAATGCTCATGCCCGCTTTGCAGCAGGCAAGGGAACGCGCCCGGGCAACCAGTTGTCAATCCAACCTCAAACAGATTACGACCGGATTGCTTCTTTATGCTGACAGCAACAAGGATTATTTCCCGATTCCGCTGGACCAGAGTCCGAACAATCCCAGTCAATTTATTTATTGGGGCGCGCGGCAGGTGCGGGCAAAACTGGCAACTCCCGGAGTTCTGCGTTGTCCGACCTACAACGCCCCTGACAAACTCGGTTACAACGAAGCTACCGGTCAGAGTATGGGTAATTATGACAAAATCTACGCCCTGCGGATGGGGGCAGAGAATAATGACGGCGCACACAATAAGTCCGGATATTCTGCCGGATTTCTTCCCAAGATCAAGAAACCGACAGTTTATATTCTCATCGGAGACAGCCGAAGCAGTAAAACAAGTGAACATATGTTCCACTTTTTCGGTCCGTGGGATACCGCCAATCTGCTCGCCCGCAGACACATGAGTCAGAGTATGGTCAACCTGGGCTTTGCCGATGGTCACGTTGCCGGTATGTCCAAAGACGGCGTGCGCGGACTGGGTGATGTCTTTACAGGAAACTATATCTGGTAAAAAGTCATTTGAAAACAAAAAAGTCTGTTTTTCTTGAATGCGGAAAAACAGACCTTTTTTTATACGTTGTTATTAATCAATCAACGTCATTGTTGTCTTTGCTGCCGGTTGAGCGGGGAGCCGTTTCGTTTTCTTTGCCCCAGTCGACCTGCCAGGTGGGACGGCGGCGGAACTTCTGCTTGAAAGAATTTTCCAGAACGCCTCTGTTTTCGAGACTGATCATGCAGGCACGGGTGCAACCGCGTGAACCGCAGATTGCCTGTCCGGATTTGTAAACCGGGTCGGGACGGTGATAGAACGGCGACCAGTTGCCGGGGACGGTATTTTCATATCCCGCCATGCGGAGATAGGGGTCTGCCTGCGGCGCATCGGTGCGTTCAATACCTCTGAAACAATCCGTACAGCGTGAAATGTCGATGTCTGACCATTCCACATCGTGTCCGGCAAGATTGACCTTGACGGTCTTTTCTGTTGAAAACGCATTGCCCGGACAGGCTTTGACACATGCCATACAGCGGTTGCAGAGTTTGGGACCGTCATAAACGGGGTCGGGTTCCAGTTCCACATCGGTCAGGACGATGCCGATACGGCAGCGGGGACCGAAAAGCGGACTTAAAAACATTTTGCTGAAGCCGATTTCTCCCAATCCGCAGAGAAAAGCCGCGATCCTCAGATGGACCATCACATCCGGATCCGCCTGTCCCGGACGGACCGGACGGCTGTAATTTTTTCTGAGATTTCCCCAGTTGTCGATGGCGCGCCAGTCGCTCTGGTGTCCCATGGGGATCGCTTCGTAGCCCTGATCTTCGATGAATCTGCTCAAATTGATGACCGTCATCGGCATGTAAACATAGGTCAATCCGCCGTATCCCATTGCGGAATAGTTGCTGAAGTATGTGCCTTCTTCAATACCGCGCAAACTGCCCCGTTCCACTCTGAATACCATACCGATGATGCTTTTACATTCGGGCATGATTTGTTTGGGGTCAAGCTGAAGCGGTGCACCTGCCCATCTTTCGATATTTCCGATACCGACGGAATCTGCGCCCAGTTCCAGTGCATGCTGTTTGACAGCCAGCGCCGCCGCACGGGGATCGCTGAAATCAACAGTATTGAATTTTCTGTTCAGTACAGCCATAAAAAAACTCCTTTTGATACTTGTTCATCTATGATGAATGATGTTATCCATTTATAACTAATATATACTCTCTGTCCGGAGTTGTCAATAGTGGTATTTTTAAAACTTATATTTTGA
>JAZQYS010000216.1:0-36069 GCA_045633645.1 Victivallaceae bacterium
ATAGTGATATATAACTCAAATTTTTTGAAAAACGATGATTTTTTCTGCTGGCGTAAAAAGATTTTATTTAGCAAATTTTAAATTTGCAAGTATTATATTTTTATGGTATATTACAGCAAGTAGCATTGGTTGGTAAAAAACTCTGCCACTGTTGCCCCAGATGAGTAAACTGAACAGGAACTAAAATATTAGCTTTGGAAAGTTATTGTCATCGGGAAACATGAAATTAATAAACATAAAAAGTTTTAGATACTATCTAAAAAAATAGACATAAATGGAGTGTGAAAAATATGAATACAGTGACTGACAAATTGGCTCACAAGAAGCGCTCTGTGAAAGATTTGGTACGTTTTATAAAAACCAAATCAGGAAATTTATCCAATTTTGCATTGCTTCTTGGTGCAGGGTGTTCTATTACGTCAGGAGTACGTTCTGCTACAGAGTTGTCAGAAATATGGGCACGTGAAATTTATGAAAGCTACGATGGCGACCCTAAAGATAATTTGGGACGAATCAGAGATTATTTTAAGCAAAACTATTCAGACTGGTATAATCCCAATCACGAATATAGCAGTTTGTTTGAAAAGCGTTATGATTTGCCAGCTCAAAGGCGTGCATTCGTGGAAGAGGAAGTTGCCGGAAAATTTCCATCCTTGGGATATGCTTATTTAATTCGATTGATCGAAAATCGGTATTTCAACACAATTTTCACCACTAACTTTGACGATCTCATAAATGAATCTTTTCATCTCTTTGCAGACAGCAACTTGTCAGATGACGAAAGTGTCAGAGATTTAATGCGTCCCATTGTGTGTGCTCATGATTCATCTGTAAAAAGTATTTCTGTAACTTCTGTTAGACCTAAAATTATTAAATTGCATGGAGATTTCCTTTTTGATGATATAAAAAGTACTCTGCGTGAAACAGAGTCTTTAGAAGAAAACATTCGTAATAAATTCGTTGAATTTTGTAAGGAGTTTGGACTAATCGCTGTTGGGTATGCAGGCAATGACAGATCTGTTATGGATGTCATAAATTATTTGCTAAAGAGTGATGATTATTTAAAGAACGGCCTTTACTGGTGTGTTAGAAAAGGAGATCCCATCTCGGACGAATTGCATAAATTGTTATGGAAAGATCGAGTTTATTACGTTGAAATTGATGGTTTTGATGAGCTTTTTGCTGAATTATACGAAGAGGTAAATTTAGAAAAACGCAGTCTCCCATTGCCCCAAGATCTACCTAATAAGAACAATATAATTATAGAACGGTTGGTAAGTAACAGTACTTTATTAAATAGTTCGTCTGATATTATAAAAAATGTAATTGAAAAATTGCAAAATGAGAAAAAGAAAAATTCTTTTTTCAGCAGTGTAAGAGAAGTTTTATTTCCAGAAGGTAAAATTGATGATTTCCAAGGTCTTTCCAGTGATGAAACCTTTGAATTGTTCGAAATAGACCGTTTGCGTACAGCAAAACGTTATGATGAAGCTTTAATTCGAGTCAAGTCAAATATATCAAATCCTGATTATTCGTTTTCCTTTAAAAATCGGCTGAAACATATTGCTGCAAATATTTTGAAAAGGCAAAGTAAATTTGAAGAAGCTCTTAAATATTGTGATGAGATAATTGCCGATTCCATGAATAATCCAGAAGAGTATCTTTTTAAAAACAATTTTTTAAAAAAGCATGAAGATAGAATTGAAAATTTAAGAGAATGCATTAAAAAACATCCCTTCTTTTCAAGAATATATGAACAAATTGTGCATTATGAAAAAGAACTTTTGTCTCACAATTTTAATGATCGGACAACATTGCTGACACAATTGATTGAAGATTTGGAAAATGGAATCAAATGTAATCCGGCGATGGATAATGATTGCTATTCTGCGAAATTTTCACTATTGCTGAGTAAACGTAAAGAATATAGTGAAAACTGGTATAGAGAAGCCTTAAATATTTGCAAAAATGCAGAATCACAAAATCCAGAACATCCATTGGTATTCGATTTTAAACGCCAATTAATAACAAATGATCCGCACTGTAGCTCTGATAAAAAGAAGGAAATGTTATTGGAGCTCTGGGATAAATCAATTCAGAAATTAGATGATAATTTTGATATTTATATCGGAACGTGTCTTCAGCTTTTAGACGAAACGATAGTATCAGCAGAAAAAATAGATTCTGTTACAAAGTATATAGAGAAAAATGAAAATAGACTGAAAGGAAAAATTCGTTTTGCAAGAATGTTTGCGGATTTTTATGCAAGACGCAGTGGAAATATTACAAAAGCATTACAACTGTGGTCAAGTATTCCAGAGGACGATTATGATTTTGAAATTCTTGATTCACTCAAGAGTTGTTATTCTATTCTCAAGAAAAAAACTGAATTTGAAGCTTTATTATTACGGGTTAAGGATAATTTTAATACCAAAGGGCAATTGCGTATTGATTTGATGATTGCTGAGAGTCAAGAGGATTATGTTAAAGCTTTAGATATACTGAAAAAATTACAGGCAGATCAAGCTTATGATTATGAATATTTTACACAAGAGATGTATGCAAATCTTTGCATAGAAAATTTTGAAGAAGTTTTTACTCGTTCAAACGATATGTTGCAAGATATCACCTCAAATGAAGATAGATCATACTGTGACTTGATTAACTATGAAATTGCCCGAAAAGAGATAAAAAATCGTAAGGTTCGAGACGATAAACTCGAACATATTATTAACAGCAATGCTTCAGTTCCTTTGAAAGTAGCTGCATATCTTTTGTTAGATAGAGATGGAGAAGCAAAGAATTTTATTATTGACGATATTAAATATGATTTTTTTGCTGTAGCACAGTATTTAAATACTTTTGTGTTCAAAAGGTATTTAGATGATGAAACAAAGAGAAAGCTAGAAGATAAGTTAACTAAAGTAGTCTGATTCAAAAAACGATTTTGCAATGGAGAAACAATATGATTTATTCTGAAGAACAGTGGGAAATTCAAAAACAGCAAACGGAAACATTGCAAAAATTTCTTGAAGGCTGTTGTAAGGCAATGGAAATAGAAAATGACCGGCAGGAAGCTATTGGAGCATTGCAGTTTTTTGATCGACAGAAAGCGATTAATACGTTGTTGAAGCTGCTGAATAAATATTATCTGCCAAATCAATTTTTTATGAATGCTTTACGGGACGGTAACATTTCAGATTGGCAACTATGCAATGAGTTGAACAACATCGTTCAGAGCATTTACTTTGTTGCCATAATGAAATACTGTGCCGAAGAAGCAATAAAAAGTATGGCAAAACAGGCATTGGAAACGAGCAGAAAAATAGCTGGAACTTTTAAATAACTCCTGCGCCTTAAAGTTTCTGTTATTTTTCAATATAAAAACACCGGTAGAATCATGTTTTTATATTTATTTTCCAAAGTATCCGCCGTTTTTAGTGGCACCGCGAAATGCGATTTTACCAGAGGTTTTGAGGCGGTTTAATTCGCGTTGAAGTGTGCGTAAGGGAATACCCAGGGACTCGGAGATTTGATTGGCTCGACAGCCGGGATGGTTGATGATGAAATCCAATACTGGATTGCCAGTTTCAATGGATGTTCCGGAGGTGTGCAGCTTCAGAGCGTTCAGGATTTCGTTAAGCATAAAGTCAATGAAAATGCCGCAATCATTCTTTGCACTGCTGGCATTGATCGCCCGATAATATTCCGGTTGGTTGTTATGCACCATCGTTTCAACAGGAAGATTCTGAAATACAGGATTCAGTTGGGTCAGAATCAGCGATTGCCATAAACGTCCCAATCTGCCGTTACCGTCAGCAAAGGGATGGATGAATTCAAATTCATAATGGAATACGCAACTTTTTATCAGCAGATGGTCAGGAGCCGATTTCAACCAGTGAAAAAGGTCTTTGATCTGACCGGGAACTAATGCCGCCGGTGGCGCAATATGAACAACCTGTTTACCGTCTGACACTCCGACTCCACCTTTGCGGAACTTGCCGGGTTCTTCGATCAAAGCGGTCATCATCACATTATGCGCTTTCAACAAATCAGGCACCGAAAAGGGATCAAGTTCTGAAAAAAGATCATAAGCAGCGATAGCGTTTTTGACTTCCTGAATTTCACGCAACGGAGCAACGACTCTTTTCCCGTCAATAATGTCAGTCACCTGTTTTAAAGACAGAGTATTGCCTTCGATCGCCAATGTTGACTGGATCGTTTTGATTTTGTTGGCACGGCGCAGTTTCAGAGAATCAGCAGCCTCCTGTGTAATGGTATAACGTTCCAATAACGCTGAAATCCTGGCAACAAGCGAAACTGCCTGTGCTGAAACTGTAAAGCAAGGTTGATAGTCCATATTTTTCCCTTTCAGCAGTTAATATAGCATTTACTCCGCCAAAAATCAAGATTTACACCGCCATTTACTCCGCCAAGATGGGTGACTTCTCAAAACAATCATAACGCCCTACCGAACCTTTTAACGATACCTTGTGATTGCTGCCGGGATATTTTACTCCCGACTGGCTCGGTCTGCTTGAACAGTGAAACGCTTCACTGCTG
The DNA here is from genome assembly GCA_045633645.1 of Victivallaceae bacterium. Classification (GTDB taxonomy): domain Bacteria; phylum Verrucomicrobiota; class Lentisphaeria; order Victivallales; family Victivallaceae; genus UBA1784. The sequence continues at coordinate 4,564 of JAZQYS010000216.1, forward strand.
ACGCTTTTTCCGTAAGGCCCCCGGAGTTACTCCAAGGACCTTGCGGAAACGATCTGACATATAATACCGGCTGCAGAAACCGCATATTTCTGCAATCTCCTCAAGCGAATGATCGCTGTTGAGCAGCAGATTGCGTGCATTACGCAGTTGATGCTGCTCGCGGTAATTGCGCGGGGAGCATCCCAGTTCGCGCGCAAATGTGGTGTAAAAGGTCGAAACCGACACGCCGCATCTGCGGGCGATCTCCTCCATTGACGGGCAATCATCTGAAGTGAGCATTTTGAGCGCAAGATCAAGTAATTTGTGCGACAGTATGCTTTGTCCTGAATTTACCATGCACACGCGCAGAAGTGTGTTTTCAAGCAGGTTCAGAGCCAGTTCCTCCCAATTGTTCCGGTGATAATATTCAAGCTCACAGATCTCATCCAGATTGTCGGTGATTTTTTCAAGATCCTGATTTTCAGGGGTGAAACATCCCATTCCCGGCAGGACCTCCGGGAATGTGAGTATGTCAAGGATATGGCTGCGTACCGGAAAGTGGAACCAGATATATTTCCAGTATCCGTTGGCGTGGAACGTATAGGCATAGCCCGGCTTGTAGATCAGCAGTGAATGGTGCGGAATATCGATCTTTTCATCTTTTAATGATATAGAACCGCTGCCATCGGCAGAAAAAAGCAGTCCCCACGGTTTGAGCAGACGCCGGTTCCAGTGCGAAGGATACAGATGTTTGTTGCAGCCGCCGATTATTTCAAGTAAAAATTGATCTGATGATTTTTCCATTTTGTAGAAACACGTATTTTTTTTACAGAATTTCTGATTGTTTCAACCTGCATTTTGTGATATAATATACTGCATACAAGAGAAACATTCAAATATAACAAAAAATTTTAATTATGGAAAAATATATATTTTCAGATCAGATAACTCCGCTTTCCATCGGCAGCTGCACTTTCAAAGGTGCGATCGCTGAAACCATGGAAAAATTCTTTTTTCAGCGCATCAATTCATCCGATGCCAGAAAAAAAGTCTATCAGGAGACCATCGATGCCTACCGCAACCGGATCGATGATGACCGCAAAGTCATCGGTATCTGGCAGGGGGAATACTGGGGCAAATGGATCATAAGTGCTGTCCGTGCGGCAAAGTACTCCGGAAATGCGGAACTGGTTTCTTTTATCCGCAGCGCAGTGTACGAACTGCTGACGCTCCAGCAACCTGATGGATGTATTTCAACATATAAAGATGTTACATTGTTTCATAGTGCACCGCCGGAGGAAGTCATAAAAGTCCTGGGGGTACCCTGTGACTGGAACTGGAACATCTGGTGCCGCAAATATACCCTCTGGGGATTGCTTGAAGCATGGGAACTGCTTCAGGAACAGCCGATGCTCACCGCTGCTGAACGCTTGGCGGATCAGCTCATAACCAGTCTGGAAGAGACCGGAACCGATATCCATGATACCGGTACTTTCTGTGGTATGCCAAGCTGTTCGATATTGAAACCCATGCTGATGCTCTACCGTTACACCGGCAGAAAACGGTTTCTTGAATTTGCCGATTTCATCGTTGACGGCTGGAAACGCAGTGACGGAAAGCTGCCCAATCTGATAAACAATCCGCTTTCCGGCAAACCGGTACATCTCTGGGGTGAGGTGTCCGCCACCCGCTGGGCGAAAGCCTATGAGATGCTTTCCTGCTACGACGGACTGCTGGAGTATTACCGTGTGACCGGCAGTAAAGAGGCTCTTGATGCTTCGCAGCAGCTTTACAAATTGCTCAAAGAATATGAACTCAATCAGGTGGGCAGTGTCGGATTCAACGACCAGTTCGTACACGCTGCACAGATCATGGAGTGCATCACAGAGCCGTGCGATGCCATACACTGGATGCGGTTCTGCGGAGAACTTTTCAAACTTACCGGTAAGCCGGAGTATCTCGACTCATTTGAATTTGCATACTGCAATGCATTTCTCGCAAGTGCTCACCGCGACGGCAAATGGGGACTGCGCGGTGCAAGAAGCTCCGGGCACCACCTGGAGGCTCCCGGGCAGGCGAGGATGCTCTACAATCACTGCTGCGTGAACAATATGCCGCGCGGGTTCATCAACGCTGTGGAATGTGCTGTCATGAAGAAACAAAATCAGCTTTACCTCAATTTCTGTTTTCCGCTGGATTGTCAGGCGGTACTTGATGACGGCAATCAGGTCTTGCTTTCAGTTTCCGACGGTTATCTGCAGTACGGTAAAGTCACCGTTACGGTCAATGCACAGAAGGCTTTTGTCATGCAGGTGCGTATCCCGGATTGGAGCCGGAATACAGTTGTCGTTTTGAACGGTACAAAGTTCGCTCCGGAGGCTGGAACTTTTGCCGCACTGGAATTGGCGGCTGGAGAAAACAGTTTTACCGTCGAATTTGACCATACCGTACAGCTGTTGGATGTTTCCGGGGCGGATCCGGCTGACCTTGATCCCTGGTACAGGCGCCGCTATTTTTCTGACGAACAAGGGGTGAAATCCGAACTTGAGATCATTACTTCTCCGGAAACAGTCATCCGGATCGGGCCTGTTCTGCTGGCAAGAAGCAGGATCATCGGAAATACTCTAGAAGAAATGTTCGATGCTCCGTCGATTCACGGCAGAAATTTCAAATGCAAGTTGACTCCGGCTGATATCGAGGGTGTTTTTGCCGGATTTGAAGCGGAATTCACATCTCCGGATGGAGAAAGTTTTACGACAAAAGTCTGTGATTACGCTTCTTCCGGAAATGTCAAAATTGAAGAAAACCTCTTTTTCAATATGTTTTTCTGATCCAACAAAAGAGAAAGGATTTGCCATGAAAAGAAAATTTCTCCACCTGCAAAGCTGCCGTTTCACGTTGATCGAGCTGCTTGTTGTCATTGCAATCATTGCGATTCTTGCGGCGATGTTGATGCCGGCGTTGAACAAGGCACGCAGCAAAGCTCAGGAAATGTCTTGCATGAACAACTTGAAGCAGATCGCCCAAATACATGATCTCTACAGTTCGGCTCAGAAAGGTTATATGATCCCGAGTACACAATATGGTTTGAATGATGGCAGTTTGACAACCTTCTACTGGTATCGGACCGCTATCAATTTGATGAATTTTGCCCCCTCTTTTCTGGCTTGTCCGGCAAACAACATCAACATCACCCCCATAGGCAGTGTCTCCGGAAATACGACTTGCTATTGGAACTATACCGGATTGCAGAAAAAACGCCGGACATACCAGCAGAATTTTCTGATCGGGCGGTGCAATCAGGCACCCACTCACAAGGAATACCGGGCAGGATGGTTAACAGGAAAATTTCGAAGACCCTCCATCTCCATTGTCAATTTCTGCTCTTACTGGAAGGAAGCATATGATCCAGCTCTCGGTGTCGGTGATTTGCATTATCTTCGACTGAATTCTGCCGGAAGTGGAAAATATGAAACTGTCCATGAAGATAAATTTACCTTTTCCTTTGCTGATGGTCATGTTGCAATGGTTTCCCGTACCAGGTTTGAATCAAATTATTATCTTGCCGACGGTACGGGGAAGGGCATTGCAGGCGGTACCGGCGCAAATAACGCCAAACTTACAGATGTAAACCGCGGGTGTGCGAATTTTATCCATGGTCAGGGAACTGACTGGTGATTTCCAATTTATTTAAAGGCATGAACAAATGAAAATCCAGATATTAAAAAACAACAGTATCAACTATTGTTCCAGACAGACATATTTCTCAGAGCGTTTTGAAAACGGACGGCTTTTTTCTGAATACTGGAATGCCTGCGGGCAGGAGTTGAAAATGGTCGAACCGCGCGTTTGGGAAATCGGGAAAGACACTTTCCGGCTGAGCATCGGTCCGCATGAAATGGAGGGAAATCTCCGTCTCAAAAGTATGGCCGCAGTGTCCGAAGACCACGCTGTCATTAAACTGGAACACAATAAACTTCCCATTGCAATCGAGGTCCATACCCTTGTTCCCGATGACGGTTTTCTCGTCCGCTATTTGACTGTCACCAATTGTGGGAGAAGAGCCTTGCCGATCTACAAAGCAGAGGTATTTTCCGGACAGTTGTGGAAACATCGTGTTGACTTGCATGTCGATGCCAATACCTCTCCATTCCGGGCTGCTTATACCCACGACTGTTCTTATAAACATGAAGGCGACTTTTATTACACACCTGTTGACTATGGACAGACGATCTGTGACGGAGGACTCCACGGACGCAGCGGCTGGGGGCGCCCCGCATTCTGGGCCAACGATCTGAGCAACGGGCAGACCTTTGTCTGCGAACTGGCATGGGGAGGAAACTGGCACTTCATCCTGAACTGCGAATCAACGGAGATCCAGAACAAAATAAACGGAATGTTCGCCCCGCCGCTGCTCCGGAAGGTTGCGTCTCTCGACTTTCAAATCGGTCTGGCTGGTGAAGACATCCTGCGCGTATTGGATGCCGGTGAAACCCTGACGACCCCCGAAGTTCATTTCGGAATGTTTCATTGCAATAATGACGAAATTGTCCAGTTGACTCACCGTCATGTCCGGGAGCAAATTGTCCCGAAATCACTGGAAGATCAGATAAACGATGTCGAGATATGCCATCGCGGCTATTGGGCAGGTGATGAGAATACTGCCGACATTCTGGAAGATATCAAACTGGCCAAAGTAGCCGGCATAGAGTTATATATGATCGACGCCGGTTGGTTCGGGAAGCATCCTTTGCAATGGTATTCGTCCGCCGGTAATTGGCAGGAGGGCGCCTGGATGAAGGAAGGCGGTGGCTTGCGCACTCTGGCGAAAACCGCCCACTCGCTCGGCATGAAATTCGGGTTGTGGATCGAAGCGGAGGCTGCGGGCGCAGATACTGAAATCTTTAAAAAGCACCCGGGCTGGCTTCTGCACCGCAATGGAACGCTTCCCGTTGGAAATGCGGGGCGGGCATTGGACCTTACTCACCCCGAAGTGTATGAACATGTAAAGAAAATCATCGTCTACTGGATCACGGAACTGAAACTTGATATGTTCCGGCTGGACCACAACCACTGGATCATGCCCGAACCCAACCGGATGTACCGGGGGTACCGCGAAGGATTGATCTGGCGTTATTATGAGGCGTTTTATCGCATGATAACCGAATTGCGCGAGCAGTTCCCCGATGTGATGTTCCAAAACTGCGCCACAGGCGGCGGCCGCCTGGACTGGAAGACCATCTCCCTGTTTCACAACAGTGAAATTACCGACTGTACAGTGGAACCACAGCAGTTCAAGATCCTCAATGGCGTTACCATGTCCATTCCTCCGGAATTCCTGCTCTCTCGCGTCGGACTGAAGGAAAAATCCTTCGACATGGACGCCGGAATCTATGATCTGGCACGCGGTATGAGCCGTCTGAATATCCGCGGCATTGCGAAAAAGAAGGAAACTCTCGGACCTTATTTTGCCGGAGAGTTCTTCCGCGGGCTCCGGGCATACAAAGAAATTTTCCGGAATCTGTTGAAGAATGGGAAACTGTGGCATCACACACCATTTTTACCTCTCGACGGAGCGGCGCCATGGTGCGCTTTGGAATGCAGCTCTCCTGATGGTTCCGCTTCTTATGCCGTCATCATGCGTTGCCGTTATGGAGAAAATGACACGTTCACATTCTATCCCCGCGGCATTGATCCCAATCATACGTGCCGCGTACAACTGCTGGTTACGAAACAGGAGTTTACCATTTCCGGCAGCGCATTGCTGCAAAACGGCATCCGTGTGACCCTGGATGCCCCCATGATGGCAGAAACGATCGTGTTCAATACAATCAATACCCAATAGAATTTTCAGAATGCCGGTCAAGTGGTCGGGAATTCTGTTGATTGATGATGTCTGCATTACGGCTCAGGCATCTGTAAAAATAATTCTGAAGCAGGAAAGTGAAAATATATTATGAAATTACTGTTTTTTATATGTGCTGTTTTACTGCCGGCAGTTTCATTCGCGGATGATTTGCCTAAACCGGATGTCATTCGTGGATATGGCACAGCTCAGGGGGAACAGGCGATCTTATACTCCAATGCCTTCGAAAACCGGAATATTCCCGGGATGAAGCTGATGAACGGGTTCAAAATCGTTCCCGGCGAAGGCGCCAATGGTACCAGTGCGCTGAAAATTTCGGCAAAAAATCCCAACAAAAAAGATCTCTACTGCATCTTGGAATTGCCTGATATTCCGGTCGGAACCAAAGCAATCGTCAGTTTCGATGTCCGCGGAGAGGACATCCAGCTCAATGGAAAACAGCCGCCAAAGGCCTATTTCCCATACGCCGCAGTGGAATTTCGCAGCTTGAAGACAGGGAAAATCAGCCGTTTGGGCACATGGACCCGTGTTCCCATTTCCCCGCAATTTGAAAAACGCCAATTCAACTTTACCGCAATGGAGGGATACAAACCTTTTCTGGTTTTACGCTTGACTACGAATTGGAGCGGTACAATCTGGTTTGACAATATTTCGGTTACTTCTGCCGGAACCAAAAAATCGGTCTTCCTGAATCAGCCGTTCATGCGTTGTTTCAACTTGTCACCTGAGTTCCGGTTGACTGTTTGTGCGGGAGAACTCAAATCTCCTGCGCTCCTTGTCGCCATAGAACAGAACGGCAGGATATTGGAAGAGTGTGTCATCGGTCCCTCCGCAGACGGCTCATATGAAGGGACTCTGAAAAAAACTTATCCCGATGGTTCGGCAACGATGGATATCACCCTGGCTGATATCGCACAGCAAAAGCGTTTGTTTCACAGCCGTATTCCTGTGAATTTCCGGTTCAACGCAAAAGTTCCGGACAATGCAGTCATCCCGGATGCTTACGGCCGCCTTCTTGTCAATGGAAAACCGTTTATGCCCATCAAAACCGATGTCTATTTGAGTGCGCATATTGCTCCCCATGGTTCCATGGAGGAATTCCGCAAGGTCTGTGCCGATCTGAAAGCTTCGGGGTTCAATATGATCTCTGATTCGGAGTTTCTCCGTACTTATAAAGACATCAAGAACTTCTGCAGTTTTTCAGATAACAAGGCAAATGACCTTCTCGCGGTATTCGATGTCCTGCAGGAATACGGTCTGAAAGGCATGGTTTCCATGGGTATTCTCTATGACCACTATCGTTGGCAACCCAAAGATTTTTGCGGCAAAAGAGGCATGCGTGCCATGTCGGCAAAGGTCGTTGAAACATTGAAAAATCATCCGGCTTTATTCCTGTGGTATATCTGCGATGAATCCCCGGTGGAACAATGGAACGATGTTCTTGCCATGCGCGAAATCTGTCATTCTCTTGACCCCTGGCATCCGACACTGGCATGTAATTATATCGGGACACTTCTGCCGGAAAATGCACAGTTGGGCGATGTGTTCGGTGTTGACAATTACCCTGTTTCGAATGAAGCAGTATCCGATATCTCATCAATCTACAGTATGATGAAGTTAGTCCAGACCAGTAGCGTACCTCTCTGGGGCATCGTTCAGGCCTTCAACTGGGCATATTACTCTCCGGCCAAGAAAGAAGAATACGGCAAGAGATACACAACTCCGTCCGAGGAAGCTCTGCGCGGCATGACGCTTCTCTACGCTCTGGGCGGAGCCAGGGGGTTTAATTTTTACTCTTATCCCAAGACTTGGCATTATCGCAAACAGATGAAAAAATTCGGAGACAAGGATTATTCCGACATCATGTGGAAACGCACCTGCCGGGTCGTGACGGATTTGAAAAAAATGGAACCGTATATTCTCGGCAAGGCCGCCATTCAGCCAATCGTTTTCAAGGACAATACGAAGAATATTCTTTACGGGGGGATTTTTACTGCCGATGACGGTCGTCAGGCTGTGGCTGTCGTTTCCTCGCAGAATGTCGCAACCGACACGACATTTGAGATACCCGGTAAAGCCGATCTGAAATCCCTGCATGGCCGGATCCAGAACTTGGGCAACGGGAAATATCGCTGTGTCATGAATCGTATTGATGGTGACATCCTCCTGCCGTAGAAGATATAAGCCGTAATAACCGGGGAACATGGCAGATGTGATATATGCCGTCATAATGGAACAAACCTGAAAAGGTACGGTTTTGAGTAACGGCTGCACATGTGTGAAGTCCCGGTTTGGCATAGACAGTTGATTGATTTTGAACGGAAAAGAAGGATAAATATTGAGCATGTGGAGTTGTTTTACTGGATTTTTACTGGTTTTTATCGCCGGTTTCTTCTGGATTGGGATCGGTGTTGCTGTAAGCAAATGTTCCGCGCGGGGGTGGAATTATAATATCGTTCAGGGACTGACCTATTTGGGGTCTGCCATGATTTGCGCCGTGATCCTGGCCGGTAAAAGTGTCAGTACCGGATCATCGGGAATATCTGGATTTGGATTCCTGATGTGCAGTCTGGGCGGATTTGCTAATTTCTATAACTATGTTCTTACTGCAAAAGCTATGCAAAGAGGACCCAATGGACTGGTGTGGGGAATCATGCAGTCAGGACTGGTTGGAACGTTCCTGTTGGGAGTGATTTTCTTCGGCGAAAAACCTGCTCCGCTCCGGCTGGCTGGTCTGTTTATGATCATCTGCGGTGTTCTTGTCATGGGGCTGGCAAAAAACAAAAAAAACTCCGTCCGAATTTCGGAGGGCACATCAAAAAACTGGGTGCTGTTCTCTCTTGGGGCTATGCTGCTTTCCATGGTTACACAATGCTGCAACATTTTGCCTTCCTATTTTCCGGAAATGGGTGAAAACGGCGCGGTCAGCCGGACTCTGGGAATGTATTTCGGCGGTGTGATCGGTTTCGTACTCACCACGCTGCCGGGAATGATCCGCAGTAAAAATTTCGGTGGGGGCGGCGAATGGATTACTTCCGGTATCCTGATTATCACGAACACTTCCGCCAGTCTCTTCTTTTTTTACCGGGGGCTTGATTTGCTGACCAAAAGCAGCTGCGGCGGATTGGGATATCCTGTTGCAATCGGTGTCTGCGTCATCGGCTTTTCACTTTACAGTCTGTTGGCTTTGAAAGAAAAATTTTCCCGTCTCAGCCTGACTGGACTTACTGCCGTTTGCTTGGGAATCATTGTCATTTCCCTGAAATAATCCTTGAGAGGAACCAGAGATTACCGTAAAAACAGCAACTTTTCTTAAAAGTGGAAAAAGGGAAATCCAATATGATCATTGATGCTCATGCACATATCTATGAATATTGCCGCCCATACGGTCCGCGTGGTGAAGGCAGAGCAATCGGCGGTGGACTGATCCAATGGCCGAATGGTAAAGTGGAACGCTTTTTTCCGGAACGTTACGGCGACTGCGGATTTACTGCGGAAACATTGCTCGCCCTGATGCGGGAAAATGCGGTGGACAAGGCTGTGCTTTTGCAGGCATCCAATTACGGTTTTCAAAATGAATATATCGCCGATATCCTGAAAAAATATCCTGATAAGTTTGTCGGAGCCTGCGCTTTTGATCCTTATGCAAAACGAGCTCCTGAATTGTTCCGGCATTTTTCAGATGAAATGAACTATCGGATCGTAAAATTTGAGATCAGCGAAAGCTGGGGGTTGTCCGGCATCCATCCGGATTTGTCGCTGGATTCACCGCTTTTTAATCCTGTATGGGAATGGGCTCAAGAGAAAAATGTTACCGTTGTTGTAGATACAGGGCCCCGCAGCAATATCAACTGGCGTACGGATACCATTGCCAATGTTCTCCGCCGATATCCGGAATTGCGCTTCGTTGTGGCACATGCGCTTTTCCCTTGCGACGACGGTTTTAATGATACCCGATTGAACATGTTGTCAACAATTGCAGGGAATAATTGTTATTTTGATATATCTAATATCATCCCTCGCAATGAAACATATCCTTATCCGAACCTGCAGAAGTATTTGCGGCAATTGGTTGATCTTGCCGGAGCTGATCATGTAATGTGGGGCAGTGATTTGCCCTGGGCATTGTGCCTTTATGACTACCGTGCATTATATCAATATCTGATCGATGGAAAATCATTTTCTGCGGAAGAACTCTCCTGGATCCTCGGCAGTACAGCGGAAAATCTTTATTTCAATCAAAAGTGAATATATGAACATGAATTATTTTCACAGAGGCAATTTCAAAAGACACTCAAAAAGATTGCCTTTCTTACAAACATTATGAGGTGATAATTATGAATTGGGAAACAATTTACCAGAGTTCACTTGCAAAAATTTTTCCGGATCGTGCTCCGGATGAACCCTGTTTGCGTGAAATTCCGGCATGGGGCGGAGAAAGAGTTCATTTTCAGGCGGTATTCCGTCCTGATTTCAGCTGGGGCAAAGTCAAAGTTGAAATCGACTCTCCTCTGGCGGATAAGATCCGTCTGCGCACGGCAGAGCTGGTGCCGGTCGATTACCTGCCGCCGGAGTACGATGCCGACAGTGTATATCACAAACCGGGAGTTTATCCGGATCTGTTGCGCGATCTTGAAGATAATGCCTTTTCCTCCGTGATCAATCAGTGGCGGAGTATCTGGGTGACGGTGGATGTGCCGGAAGATCTTCCTGCCGGAGATTACCCCGTCACGGTCAGATTCAACGTGTTCAACATCGTCACCAAAGAGGATGCTGTCTTTTCCGGTCCTCAGCTGATACTCCGCATACAGGCAAAAAAACTGCCGCCGCAGACATTGAAAAACACGCACTGGTTCCATTGTGATAGTATTGCGGATTATTACGGAACTGAAATGCTCTCTGAAGAACACTGGCGTCTGATCGGAAACTTTATGCATGCAGCTTCAGAGTGCGGAATCAATATGATACTGACTCCGATCGTGACTCCGCCGCTGGACACAGAAGTCGGCAGTTCCCGTCCGGTGGTTCAGTTGGTGGATATTTTCTGCGACAACGGCAAATGGAGTTTTGATTTTTCCAAACTTGAAAGATGGTGCAAACTGGCACAGGAAAACGGCATCAGATATTTTGAAGCGGCGCACTTGTTCACTCAGTGGGGCGCAAAATGCACTCCGAAGATCATGGCACGGTGGAATGGTGTGACAAAGCAGATTTCCGGCTGGGATTTGGCTGCAGATGCACCGGAGTACGAAACATTCCTGAGCGCATTTCTGCCTGCATTGACCGGCTGGATCGATGCCAATGGTCTGCATGACCGCTTCTACTTCCACTGCTCGGACGAACCTCACGCAGAGGATTGCGAAATGTACGGCAAAGATTTTGCGCTGCTCCGGAAGTATTTATCAGGCATGAAGATTTTTGATGCGCTTTCGCGTCCGTCGATTTACGAAGCGACTGGTAAAAAGACCATTCCGGTGGTTTGCGAACACCATCTGCACGAGTTTGAAGGGGTTGAGTTGCCGGAACGGTGGACCTATTACTGTTGTGAACCTTTTTCCAATTTCCCCAACCGTTTCATCCATATGCAGTCCTGGCGAAACCGCATTATTGGCGCATTGCTGTACCGTTACAATATGGAAGGATTCCTGCACTGGGGATTCAACTTCTACTATTCCCGTCTGTGCCGGTTCAAGGTCAATCCGTACTGCAACACCACAGCGGGCGGATCCTTCCCTGCCGGAGACGGATTTATCGTCTATCCGGGAGAAGGTGGAAAAGTTGAGTTGTCCATACGCGCTGAAGTCTTTTATGATGCGCTCCAGGATATGCGCTGTCTGCAGCAGCTTGAAGCGGAATACGGTAGAGAAAAGGTCTGTCAGTTCCTCGACAGCTACTCGGCAAATGGAACGTTTTCCATGACCGATTTTACCGTAAATCCGGAATTTTTCAGCGATCTGCGCACTGCCAGTTTGTGAAATACCGGTCATATTCAGTAGCTGACACAGACGCATTTTTTTGCCGAACAGATTCTGAGGCAGACTTATAAGTACAGTCTGTATGAGAGTGTTAAGCCCAATATACAACAGTTTGGTTATATCCAAGCAATAAAATAAACAGAAAAACAGAGGTCGGTATGGATAACATTTTTGAGGAAATGAAGCAGGTGTTTCAGAATTTCCGCTGGATCGATGACATTCCGGAAGATCAGGTTCGGCGGGATGAAATCTGTATGGAAGCAAAAGCAGCTTTGCTGATTGAAGCAAATTGCACAAGTGAGCGTTTCCCGGCATTCATCAGATTGGCTGAACAGGCACCAGGAGAAAAATGTTATTTGTTACCGGATGTTGTTTCAATAAGAGACTACGCAAGTTGTTATAACAGTAACATAATGGCAACTGTCACATGTGAGGCGTTTGAAGTTGGCAAGGTAAACCAGCAAGGTAAATATTGGAACATTGCAACCGTACTTAATCAAAACGCATTGACATGGGCTGGTCCCAGACATTCTGTAAAATTGGATTATCCTCTCCCTGAGAATGACTCTGTCCGTAATTTTTCTAATGAGATTACAAAGGCGTTTTATCAGAAATATCCGACATTGTATTCCATTTGCAAAGGCTTGACTCCTTACAGTACCCCGGAACAAATATGCCGTTACTGGGGCGCTGCATCTACTCCGTGGAGTAAAATCAAACCACGCAATATGTTTCCTGACTACATTTGGGGAAGTTCCAATCTGAGCCAAAGTGAAAAAATGGGAAACTGGACTGATGCCAGATTGGAGCAGTGTGCATTTCGTTCCCTGATTCCCTGCCAGCATGCAGAACAACCGGATTTCAAATTGCCCAACCGCTATTATGAGAATTGGTATTGTCATGTATTCCCGTTCCGCAATCAATACGGCGAAACAATTATGAATGTGATTAAGGTCTATGATCCGGAAAGTCAATGCAAGATTCTCCTGCCGCTGACGACCTGGCTTCGCACTAACTCTACCCGAAATCAACTTTTCTGTGTTACATATCCTGAAGATAAAACACCGCTTTACAATCTGGATTTAATTCTTAATCCGGAATGCAAAACGGTCATTTTGTGTGACAGTATCGAACTGGCTGATGCCAATCAGCGTGCTGTTGATACCCGGGAAATCGTTTTTACCAGTTTTATTTGCTCTCCGGGAAAATATGACCAAGTTGATTGGACTCCGTTGCAGGATAAAGAGCTGTTTGTGCTGGTTTCAAACCATTCCGGTATAAGTTTGGAATCTGCGACATTGAAAACTCGGGAACTGATGGGATTCTTATCGGAGAACACCGATCTGCAAGCTGAACGACTGCTGGTTATGCCTGTTGAATATGAAACCAGAAGAATGCGCGGCTTTGAGCACGTCGATGATATATTGAAAATGTATGGAAACTATCCTCCGCAGAGTGATCCTTATGAATTTCTGATTTTAACAAGTGAAAACGAAATAGAAGAATTTTTCCTGAAAGCAGAAGAAAAAATAAACAAGCGGCCTGAAAAATGGTGGCTGAAACCGGAGATACCTCAGGAAGAAAAACGCGTTGCAGAAAAGGTAAACAATAAGCCACAACCGATTGATTTTATCATGAGACCTCTTTTGATTCGAGGTGAGGCAACTTTGATGTATGCAAAAAAATCTGTCGGAAAAAGTTCTCTGGCATACAGTATTGCAGCCAGAGTCGCCGCTTCCGGATTTTCCTCATCACCTGTACCGTTATTGAAAGGAAAGTGGTGGTCGGTTCCTGCCCGTAAACACAAGGTACTTTATCTTGATTTTGAGAATATGGGGGCTATGAAATCGAAACAAGAGATGTTTCAGTCAGGCTATATTCCTGCTAAAAATTCTGACAAATGTACAGCAAATCTGATCATGGAAGATGTTTCAGAGTATAGTATTGATTTTTCATTGCCGGAAAATCATCAGAAAATTCTGGACATGATCGAAAATGCAAAAAATAACAGAGGCACCCCCGGAAAGGCTGTTGATTTATTAGTCATTGATACTTATACCGGTTTGATCCGTACAGAAACTCCGGCAACTCCGGCAAACTTCAAAGAACTCATTGACAAAATCAGAAAAATGGGGATAGCCATATTGATTACTCACCATGCAAATTCAGAAAATGAATTGCGGGGCTTACAGAGTAAATTGGATAAAGTTGCATTGACGATTAAACTCAGCCGCAATGAGGAGGAGGAAGACGGCAATTTAGATGAACAGCCGTGTATCATAGAATACGAATACCCGAGATATCCCATGTGCGCAAAGTTGCGAAAGCCATTTGAAATCATCTTTGACAGTAAGAAAAAACAATGGAAGTTAAAAGATGCAAATCACGATGAAAATGCCGAACTTTTTTTGATTTCTCAAGACTTCAAAGGGTTGAAATTTGACCGTGATGCGATTTGCCAAATGGTCGGATTAAAGAAAACTGCGCTTTCAGCGAGACTGAAACCATTTAAAGAATAAAAGCGAGCCTTATAAAAGCATACCGGCACTTCTCCCAGCGAGAGGTGCCGGTTTTTATATCATTTTTCCAAGATTGCTTTTACCTGAGCCAGAACTTCATTGCTTGAAGCTGTGGAACTGTTGATAAGAGCCAATGCTTCATCAATTTTTCTTTGGGCTGCGTTGGCAGGTGCCGTACCGGAAATTGCTGCAATCGCCTGTCTCTGTGCTTCATCGCCTACATGTGTATAATATTTGGTAATGATTTCGGAGTCAGCCCCCAAAATAGAAACAACCGTTGCCTGCGGAACTCCGGCTTCTGCACAATACGACGCAAAAGAATGGCGTAAAGAGTGGAACCCGTAAACAGTGACTTTTTTATCTCTGCCGGGAACAGTAACTGACGGTTCCAAACCGATCCAGCGGATTACCCGCAGAAGATCTATATTTACGAGGTTATTGCCCACATTTTTCCCTATGGCGTTGGTTTTATTATAACGGGACGCAACATTGGGACAGACATAATCAATATCTCCTGTTTTCCATTTCAGCGCCTCAAGCAGCACTTGGCGTAATTTTGGGGCAATCGGAAGAGTAACCTCTTTACCGGTTTTGAATTGTTTGACCCAGATACGGTCTATTTCCAGATTGATTTTGCTCCAGCGCAGCAGAACACAATCTTTCAACCGTTGCCCGGTATACATACCCAGATAATAAATAACCTTGATTTCCCCTTTGTTCATGACTTTGAATTTGTCATCATCAAGAACATCCCGCAACTGCTGTTCCTGTTCTCTGGTAAAAGATAAACGATGAACATCCTGCTCCCGTTCTTCGCGCTCTTTACGCAGCAGTACCGCAGATTGAAAGGGATTATCCTCGCCGCAGTATTCCGATAAAACTTTAAAAACGCGTCTGATGCGTTTTATTTTGCGGTTATGCGTAGAAACCGCGATATTCAGCTGACGCATATAGTCAGCGTATTGTATGGCGACCTCTTCAGAAATATCACGCATTACAGCGGCTGGATTATTAACCCATGCCACGAATTCCGCAAAGGTCGCCTTGTAAGCCAATGCTTCACTTACAGTATCCGGGTTTGCCCTGTCAGGACTTTTTTCATATTCTGCCCATGCTTGAGAGAGCAGCATATTTTTTTCCGGAGTGATCAGATTGCGGGCGTGCTGAACGTGGGCAGCAATGACTTCTGATGAGGTTGCCTGAATAAGCGGCACATACTTTTCAGCCTCTTTGAGAGCCTGCTGCTTGTTGCGGGTCCCCAAACTGACTGCCTTACGCTTACCATTGACTTGATAGCGGAAGTAGTAGATCCCGTTTTCTTCTTTTTGATAAACGGTTCCAACCTTGAGTTTGATTTTGTGGATTGCCATATCTTTTTCCATAGTCTGTTCCCGGATATAGCTGAAAAGTATGCGTTTCACAAAAGATAAAAACCCCAAACGGTACTAAATGGTACTGTTTGAGGCAAAACAAGCAATAAAATGGTGGAGCTGGTGGGAGTCGAACCCATGACCTATACGATGCGAACGTATCGCTCTAGCCAACTGAGCTACAGCCCCAAATCATTTCTTATAATATAGCAGTGTTTTTTAACTTGTCAAGTCTTTTAATACCTTTTTGAAAAAATTTCAATTGCCTGAAGCTATTCCAAAGGGTACATGCACTGAGGGCGTGAATTTCTGCGCCGCTGCCAGATGCGGATCCTGCTGGTCGTCAAAGAATATATGCGGCTGCAAGGTTTCAAGAATACGCCCCTTATCCATGCCGCCTAAAAAATGTGTTTCATCAACAGTGATATTCCAATGCCGCAGGGTGTGGATCACACGGCGGTGTCCGGGCGCACTCCGCGCGGTGATGATCGCCGTTTGCAGAAAACGTTTATATGCGGGATCTGCTTCTTCCCGCTCATCTTCAAGTCTCCGCAAATTGCCCAGTTTGCGGAAAAGATCTCCCAACGGTCCCGGAGATATCGCATTTTCGGCATTGGCTGTCTCTGACGCATAAAAAGCCTGTATTCCATGTGCCTGAAAAATCTTTTCGGCACTGTCATCGGCAATCACACCGTCAAAGTCAAAGGCAACACGCAATCCGGTGTCGTCCGTATCGTCTTTTGAAACGCTCGGCAGAACCAGTCCCGCCGGATAGCCGTTGCTGATGGCCTCGGTCACATCGCTTTTATTCCCTGAAAGAAACAGCGAAACGTTGTACGCCGGAATATAGCGGAACGGAGAATTTCCGCGCGTAAATGCAGCTCGGATAATCCCGAGCTTGTAATGCTCAATGGAATTGAACACCCTCATTCCCGTATCGGAATCATTCCGCGAAAGCAGAACCACCTCCACCGGCTGACGTTCCGGAAATACCGTATTCAACTCCAGAAAGCGGCGGACAAAAGGAAAAGCAATTCCCGGAGCAAGAATATTATTTTCGTGTTCCCGCTGATAATTGCGGTAAGCCCGCACACCCTCTTTTCTGAAAACAGTATCCGCTTCATCCAGAGCAAACAGCGCACTTGAAGCAACAGCAACGACCAGTTTTTCTTCTATCGGATAGGGCATACTTCACCTTGTTAAACAGTTTTTGACTTTTGTTTACTATACTTTACATATCCGTTTTTTGCAAACGGTAAAGTGCTTTTCAATACTCCACCGGGGGCAGTCCTTTAAAAGTGCGGACGGCGCTGCCGCGTTCAAGGTGGTAGTGATCCAGCCACATGGATTCTTTTTCAGCTGCCTGACGGCGTGCGGAAATCAAGTTGAGTTTTTCCTGAATACGCAAAATTGCCAGTGCTTTGTTGCGGCTCTGGGAACGTTCTTCGCTTGCAACGGCTTCGGTTTTGCTCGGCAGGTGAATGACACGGACTGCGGTATCAGTGGTATTGACATGCTGTCCGCCGTTTCCTGAAGCACGGCAGGTCTCAATTTTTAAATCACTTAACTTGAAACTGCCGCAATCATTGGCTTCAAACTCAAAAAAAGTCACCTTGACGAACCAGTTTTTACGCGGCCAGTGCGGACGGATTGTGCTTTGCCAGATCCATTTGACTGTTCCCTCCCAGCGTTGGCGGAAAAGAGGGAGATTTTCTCCCTCAACGGCAAAACGCAAAGAGGCACTTCCACGTTCTCTTCCGGGAACATCGGACAAAAGATTGCAGCGCAAATTACTCTGTTCCGCCTCGCGGCAGATGATTTCTCCCAGAAGCGGAACAAATTTGCGGCACTCTTCAGGTCCCTGCCCTGAACTTATCTGTAATATAACAGGCATACAAATTCCTTACGGTTTGATATTGACAATCGGACGGAGTTCGGCAAGAGGAACTGCCAAATTGAAACTCTGCAAATCGGCAATGACGGTACTGACATCTTTGTACGCCTCAGGCGCTTCTTCATAGAGCAGATCCTTGTCGGGACAGATGACGGCTGAACCGGCTTTGGTTTTCAAAAGCTGCTGAATGTCATCGTATTTGGCGCGGACTCTGTCCCGGGTGCTTTGCCGGTTCCACTTGCGTCCCGCCCCGTGTGCGATGGAGTAAATGTTTTCCTCACCGTCACCTGTCGGCGCAACGAGATAACTGTACGTTCCCCGTGAGCCTGCCACAATGACGGGAGTTCCGGACTCCACATTGCTTGCGCCCTTGCGGTGGATAAACCTCTTTTCGCCAAACGGAGTAATGCTGTTATGGGTTGCATTGAGAATTTCAGATAATCCGCAGGCAGCCATTTCTCCCAACGCCCTGCCGATCAGACGGCGGTTGAATGAAGCCCATTGAATAAGTTCGGCGTGGTCTTCAAGGTAACTTTTTCCGTCAGGACTGTCAAACGGCAGTCCTTTATCACCGTGAACGGCGGCAATGGCACGCCAGAGCATTTCGCCGTAACAGCGGGAACCTGCGTGAATCAGCAGAAGAACATCATTTTTGTTGATATTCAACGCTTCACACTTTTCTCTGTCAATGACCTTATCCACGGCGAGAAACTCGACAAAATGGTTGCCGTGTCCGAGAGTGCCAAGCATATTTTCAGGATCTTCAACCGTTTGAGTCATGGATTCAAGGATTCTGCTGCTTGCCGTTTTAAGGGCATTTTCAGGCTCGTTTCCAAGTCGGCGGAAAAGTTTGTCTTTTTTGAATTTGTGTTCTTTGATACCGGTGGAAAAAAGTGTCATACCGCAGCCGATATCATTGCCGATTAAAGCGGGATAAATGATATTTTCAGAAAGAAACGCAGCACCGACCGGCACACCTCTGCCGGGATGCAGATCAGGGAAAGCCGCTCCCTGCACGATGCCGGGAAAAGTCATCACCCGTTTGAACTGCTCCACCGCAGGACCCTCAAGCCAGGTCTTCTGCCCGCAGAAAATTTTGGATTTTCCAATCATAAATATACCTCCTTCATATTACAGAGGTACAATATAAATCAGCAGGTACGTCAAATGATGTCATACCTGCTGAAAAAATTATGTTTTCTGCTAAAAAAATCAGGCCTGCTGATAATATTCGTCCGTCACTTTTTTGATCGTATCCAGCATGGCAGTACCGTAGAAGGTATCGGGAATGAGATACATGCCCTCGGTCCACTCGTTCCAGGCGTTGATGATGACGGCATCTATATCAAAGGAAAGTGCCTCTTTGAGCATCTGTCCGATACGTTCAGGCGTATTGTTGACCATGACAGGATAGTAGCCCAGTTTTTCGTAATCCCAGGGATACTGAACCTTGCGGTTCCAGCGCGGCGCAACGTCCAGTCCCAGGGTGATACTCGGCACAAAGGGCAGTCCCTGTTCGGCAATGCGCTCCCAGCAGTAACGCTGATTTTTCATCATGATTGAATAATCAATCGTCGGTTCTCCCGGATTGACGCACTGTTCGTAATCACTTTTGAGACCGCTGTTGTAGGCAAAGACGGAATCAAATCCGGCATCGCGCATTTTGGGAATACGTCCCCAGCCGCAGAAGTATTCGTTATCGTTGCAGCAGCCGATGTTCATCAAGGTATAGATTCCCGGGAAGCCGTGTTTCTGCGCAACTTCATTGACGATACGCAAAACATCTTCAGGCGGGATGAATTTGAAAAGCGTATTGCAGTTGTAGAAACTGTAAACGGGTTTGCCGTCAATTTTCCAGTAATTTTCGCACTTGAAATACTTTTCACAACTGTATTCCATCACGGCGCGCAAATCCTCTTCGGAGTGATGAATCGGCAGAAAGATTTTGCTGGACTGGTTTTCGTTGCCGTTCATACCGCGGACTTCATTTTCCAGCGCGGGCCAGACACCCCAGTTGTGATTTGCCCACATGAGAAAGAACTTCAGTCTGTTGCGGTTGGGCGCATTCAAAAAAGCCTCATTGAGCGGCTTATCAAGAAACTCCGTGCCGTCATACCAGAACCAGTCAAACATGAAGCCGGTAATGCCGTTGTCGGCGGCAAGATCGATCTGTTTTGCCATGTACTCCGGATCGGACTCATCAAAGTATCCCCACAGGGGTTTCTTGGGGTGCTGATGTCCCGCAAAAAGCGGCTTGGTGGTTTTCAAAAGTTCCCATTCGCAAAATCCTTTACCGTACCATTCGCCGTAATGCCGGTCGGGGTGCCAGCTGGGAAAGTAAACGGCAAAAACCTCTTTTTTCTGTTTCATAAAAAAATCTCCTTTTACACATTTTCCGCAGAAACGGAAAATTATTTATTATTTACTGATCGGGGTATTTCTTCAAGACAAATATTGTCTACTCTCATCGTTCCTGACGCCGCTCGGAGTGCGGCAATGACCACACCTTTGGAAGGAATATTTTTCCAAGTGGTGATTTCGTAACTCAAACGGTTCCACGGATGAGTCCCTGAAAGCCGTCCCAGACGCATGGGATGAATGGCTTTTTTTCCGGCATAAAGAGAGACATCCAGACCTTCACCTTTGACATTATCCAGTTTGCAGAAGAAACTCAAACGGTATTTCGTATCAGGTTTGAGTCCTGAAACAGGCAGCTGAAAGGACATCTGTCCTTTTTGACTTCTGCTTTCAAAAAGTACGCTCTGTCCGCCGGAAACAAAGCACTTTTTATCAAAAGAAATCTTCTGATTGGGTTTATCACGGAAAGCGACGAAAAAGCGGCGGGACTTCCAGTCATTGATATCAAGTCCTTCAAGAGTGCCGTCTTTGAGCATATTGGAGCTTTTCTTACCCGAAAGATCAATCAAGCCCCAGTATTCAGGCGTGTGAAAATTGGGCGGATCCGGAATCGCAAGCCAGGCGTAAAACTCCTCTTTCACTTTCGGACCGGTCTTTTTCAATACACGGCGGCGCGCCAGCAGCGCCGGGAATGTACTGCGGTATTTGCCGAGCATTGCTTTGGGAATGACAAGTTTTCCGTTCCAGCTGTCCTGATTGCGTTTGACAGAAAGGGAGGAAATATTTTTCTTCTGAAGTTTTCCGTAAACAAAAGTATCCATAACGCCGTTGGCATTGATACAGAACTGAATGAAATTTTTTCTGTCGCCGGAGGGATTGAGGAAAATTTCCACTTCAGAATCGCGCCAGACTTCTCCCGTACAGTCTTTTACCGCAGCAGCGCGGATGTGTTCCATGGCAGGTTCCTGACAGTTGAACTCAAATTCAAGAGCCTCTTTCTTTTCAATCACCCTGAAAGTTGTGATAACTTCTGCGATACTGCCTTTGCGCGGTCTTGCCCAGACGGTTTCGCCGGGACGCATGACCCAATTACCGATGGCTTTCTGATTTTCGGCAAATTTCTTCTGACGGGCAAGCAGCGGCGCATAAAGAGATTCGCGCATGAATTTCACACGGGAACTTGCGGCTTTGTCATTGCGGACAGCTCTTGCGGCTTTATCCCACAAGGAATCAAAGTGTTTGATACGTGCGGGAGAAAAAACTTGTGTCCATGTTTCAATTTCATTGGCAATGACAGCTTCTCCGCCCATCATGGAGTCTTTCATTCCCTTGATAAGTTCCTTATCCCAGATTTTCTCAAGAATATCAAAGTATTCACGGATAAAAGGTGCGCCTTTGCCGTACATGTTGACAAAATACTCGTCCATGACACCTTTCAGATCGGCATTGTTATTCCAGGCGTATTTGAAAAACAGATAAAGGTTGAGGTGACGGAAGAGAAAGTAATCAATACACTCCGAAAGAAATACGCCTGAAAACCAATCCTTGCGCTGTTTGAAGTAATCACAGAGAATATTGTGGTGAAAATCAGGCACTCCGGGAAAACGGCGGAGCATATATTTACCTGTCCAGGCACGGAGCAGGATACGTCCGTTGCATTTTTTCTGCCATGCTTTTATGACATTATCGTTGCGTTTGAGTGTCGGCGTATCGCCCTGGACACCCGGAAAAACCACAACGACCGGCAGAATATTGTCGGGAATATCGCAATCAGGAACAATATCATACGGCACATAAGCAAGCATGATAATCCGGGCATTGGGAACTTTCTCTTTTTTGAGACGGTTGGCAATGCGTGCAGTGAACTTCCACACTTCGGTACTGATTCTTTTGCGGACAGCAGGATTTTTATAGGCGTGTTTATCCAGTCCGGCTTTGCGGCACTTGGCACAGGCACACCAGAAAAAAGCATCGTCATGCGTCATATTGACGCCTCTCGGAGAAAACATGACTGGCGACCATCTTTCCAAACCGCGGCTTGAAGCGGGCTTACCGAGAAAATAAGCCTTGATATCCTGATAAATTTCTTCTTCAATACCGCTGTTGAGGCAGAATTGAGTGCTGTACTCTTTGCGGACTTCAGGCAGACGTTTTCCGTTGGGATACAAGGCAAAGTATTCAGGATGTGTCTTATAAAAGCGTTTAAGATAATTTCCGCGCTGAAGCGCATTGGTCATGCCGGGAGAGATGGTATCAGAACGCAGCCGCAGCGTATTGAGCAAGTGCGCCGGCGGTCTTTTGTACTCATGACAGCCGGGATACATTTTGCCCGAAGTTTCCACCCAGGGCAGATAAGAGCGTTCCTCCATATCCGGAAAGTCAAGGATATCAATTTGTGCGGGAACTGCCAGTTTCTTTGCAGGAACGACGGTTCCGACCTCTCCCGGAAAATAAAATCTGACACCGGCAAAACGCTCCAGAAAATCATAAGTTCCGTAGAGACTGCCTTTATAATAACCGAATGCATTGGGGCGTGTCAATTTTTTCACATCTGCCGACGGCGTATCAACTCCGAAAATGTAGACATTATCTTTTTCTCTTATGATTCGGAAAGCTCCGGACGGAAACTGACTCATATCCTGCACAGTCACGGGGTAAGCCGGATTTTTACCGATAATAAGATTAAGAGCGTCCGCTTGAGGCTTTCGCACCTGAACAACTTGCACACCGCCGCGTTTGAGCAGACGGAAAGCCTCTTCAGCAGCAAAAGCCGCCATTTTATTACCGGGAGCAGCAATAACAGCAACCTTGCGCGGAAAAACTGCCGCTCCTGAAAACTGTATGCTTCTTCTGACTTCCGCTCCCGGAAGAGTCAACAGAAACAGACAGAGAAGAAGAAGTGCGCGTTTAATCATCTTGTCATACTCTCAACAAAAAACACTATTTTTCTTCAATCAGTTCAACGTGGTCGATCCAGACTTTGCCTTTTTCCTTGTCGCTGACGAAAAGATTGACTCTCGGTTTATGCTGTTTACCGAAAACTTTGGGTGCGGTAAAGACTTTATCAACACGATGCCAGTTGTTGGTACCGCGGATGTAATCTTTGTACGTTCCGAGGACGTAAACAGCCTGGGCAGGCGCACCGCCGAAACGGATGATGCCGCGCACGCCGGGGGAGGCATTTTCAGTTTTGACATAGAAACTGAAGCGGTACTTTCTGCCGGGAACGACGGGAAGAATCTGAAGGGCGTTATTTCCTTTGGCTTCAAGGCGCAGGGAAGCACCGCGGGTGAGGAAGACTTCAGTATCGCGGTTGATGACTTTTCCTGCACTCCAATCGCCGGGACCGATGTGACGTTGGGCATGAACTTTCTTTTCAAAATCAGGACTTTTGATCAGATTTTCAGGGAGACTTGCCGGATCAAGCACAAGGATACCACAGTTTTCAGCGATATTGCGGTCTTTGGGATACCAGACATAGAAGCTCGTGCCGACTTTGGTATTTTTCAAAGTCCTGCTGCGGGTAAAGTTTGCCATCAGATTTTTTCTTCCGGCAAGTTCGGGCATACTCTTGCGGGGGATACGCACTTCAACAAAGTATTTTTTGCCGGGTACTGTGGAAACTTTGGCGGTGAATCCCGAGTTGAAATTGACATCCACACCGACTGTTTCATTCCGCAGATCGCAAGTGGCTCCGGCGGCATTGATCATGAACTGATAGATGAAATTGCTGCCGCTTTCGGCGGAAAGGAAGATTTCCACACCGCTGTCACGCCAGATTTCAGTGCTGTCTTTTCCACGGGTCAACAGGGCTGAAATTTTATCGGTAAGAGGTTCTTCCGCCTCAAAACCGAAGTAGAAATAATCTTTATCCTGCAGAACCTTGACGGTGGTCTGCACTTCAACTTTTTTCCATTTGCTGCCGACAAGGTTGATGGGAACAGCCTTTTTCCATGCCGTTTCATTGAGTTTGCCGTCAACGGTGATTTTTCCGGCATCGGCGGCGATGAGGGTCCAGGCGGAACGGCTGGCGTTTTCTTTGGCAAAAGTGGCAGCACCTTTGAGGACGGGTCCCCAGAAATACTGACGCATAAAGCGCAGACGCTCCAGAGACTTTTTATCTTTTGCAGCAGCTTTTTCAGCTTTGTCAAAGAGGGAAGTCAATTCAGCGACTTTGGCGGGTGAGTAGATTTTGGTCCAGATATCACGCCGGGTGGGCAGGAGCCAGTTTTCACCCCAGGGGGTCTGAACGGTTTCTTTCAAAATCTTATTCATCCAGAGATTTTCAATTTCAAGATAGAGTTTTGCCATATAGGGCGCACCGGCACCGTACATGAGACGGCAATGTTCATCAATGATTTTTTCGGTATCAACGTCAAAATCCCACATGACTTTGCCGCAGATATAGTGGTTGAGGAAACCGAAGAGCCAGAAGTCTGTTCCGGATTCAACAAAACCGCCGTAAATATGGTTTCTCTGCGATTTGTAGAAAGCGGAAATCGCGCGGGGTGTGAAGTTGGGAACGTAAGGCACGGCGGCAACGGCTTTGGTGGGATAAGTCCAGGTGCTGATTTTGTTGTTCAAGCGTTTGTGCCAGGCTTTAATGCGGGCAGCGTCGTTGGCACGTTTGCGCGGATTGCTCATCGACCAGGGACCGCGGACGGCAACCCCCAGAGAGATGTTGTCGGGAATATCAATGGTCGGCATGGCAGAAAATGCGCCGTAACTGTTGACAATGACCATACCGGGGATGTTGTTTTCTTTAAGTTTTTTTGCAATTCCGGTGAAGAACTTCCAGATATGATTGCTGCGATCCTGTCTTGAGGTGATTTTTTTGCAGCGGGGGCAGAGACACCACAACATTCCGTCATTGGGGGCGGGGTTGACGTGGAAGGTATTCCAGCGCGGACTCCATTTTGAAATGCCTCTGGAAGAGGCGGGTTTGCCGGTCAATGCGGCGACTGCGTCTTTGTAAACCTCTTCAAGCAATCCCTCTGAACTGTAACAGAGATGTCCGTGTTTGTGGTAACTCATGGTATTATCGGTACCGTCACGCCGTCTGCCGTCGGCAGTCATGGCGAAAAATTCAGGATTGCTCTTGCGGAAACGTTTGGCAAGCTCAAGGTCATTCAAGCCGTGGCAGGAACGGACGCTGTTAAGAGAACTGTTGCGCCAGATATCGGGATTGTTTTCTTTCATACCGGGGTAGGCATAGACCACATCACCGCCGCCGCGGTTGCTGGGACTGGTCCAAATCCAGCGGTACTGAGTGTCGGGACGTTCCGCGATGTCGATTTCGGGAATGCTCCAGTTTTTCTTTTCAGGAACGATGGTACCGATTTTGCCGGGGAAATAATAACGGACTCCGGCAAAACGTTCCAGAAAATCATAAACGCCGAAAAGCGTTGCCCACTGTTTCATGCGGGGATTATTGCTGTCCACACCGGTAATAAAAATTTTATTGCCGACGGTCTTAATGTAAAATCCGTCACGGTCAAGTTTTTCGGGATTGATTCCCGCCGCTTTGGATTCAGGACAGATACCAAGATAAAAAGCGGGAACTTTGCCTGAAGCTTTTTTGACGGCAGAAATCTTTTTTCCCGTAATTTCACTCAACCGGGCGACAAGTTCTCTTGCGGCTCTGCCGGCAACGGGATTGGCGGGCGTGACGACTTCAAAACACGCTTTTCCGTCTTTAACAAGGGTCAGCGCAGGTTTACTGCCGATATTGATAACTCTCTTTGAAACGGCATAAGGGGTGAACAGGCGTTTTTCAGCGGCACCGAGTGTACCGGCAAGAGTCAACGCAAGGATAGAAAATATAATTGTCTTGTTCATTGTTTTTTGTTTTTTCTTTGTTATGATTATTTTGCAAACGGATTCACATCAGGTCCGGCATAGGGGAAACGGTCTGAACTGTATTTGAATGCGGGAATATCTTCAGCATTGACGGCTTTAACATGTCCGTCAGCGTAAGCAATATTGGCATTTCTGTTGTGCCGGGCAGAGAGAGAATCATCATAATACTTTTCAGCAGTATCCAGATGTAAACGGGTATAATAACTGGTGTACCCTGAACCTGAACTGTCACCGTAAACAAGCAATCTTGACGGATGTTTGACTGTCGTCATACGGACAGGTTTCATACCATAGTTATTGATCATATTGCTGTTGACGGCATAACTTCTGAAAACAGAGTTCAAGACAAAAGGATAATTGGGAGCAATCGTGTCCAGGCGTTCAAATCTCATATCAGCATCAGTTGTCCCGGGACAGGCGTACTTACTGACACACATACCCCTGGCAATCTTTTCAAAACTGCCCCAGCGCGACGCACCCATGCCGCCGCTGCCTATATCAATTTTTTCTGCGGGGAAGAAATCACGCAAAGGCGACTTGAAACGGTTTGCTGCAGTAGAATCTTTGGTATACAAATTCCAGAAATAACTCATTGAAGCATCATAAGCCCCCCAGGGGAAAAAGTCTTCAAAAGCATCCTGATAAAACATCGTTGCCTTTGAAAGTTGAGCGATGTTGTTGAGACAGTTTGATGCCTTCGCCGTGTTTCTTGCCTGCTGCAAAGCGGGCATAAGCATCGCCGCAAGAATGGCGATAATTGCAATAACGACCAAGAGTTCAATCAAGGTGAAACGGAAAAATTTTTTTGCTTTCAACATAGGATCCTCCTTTTTTTATTTAATTTGAATGAATCAGAAATTTCTTTGCTTGTATCCGTTCCGGAAAATAAATGGTGAAGTTTTCCTCTCTTACGTTCCTGTTCCTGTTGTTTTTACCATAGTCTGTTGAAAAGAGATCTCAACGACCGGATGCCGGACTTTTCCGCCGGGGGCATAGGGCTGAAGCCATCGGGGATTGTCTCCCGGCCGGAGATTGACAAAACGCTCTTGCCCGAACATCGGACCGCATGAAGTGTATCTTTCAATCCTCAATTCAACGGTTTTTCCTGCGAGGTGCTCCGGAATTCTCCAAATGTACGGCGTCCGGAAGCCTTCGGACATTTTTTCTCCGTTGAGGAAAAGTTCCGTAAAGAGTCCGTCTGTTTCAAATTGAAGAGTGAATGCGTCGCTGGGAATATCTACCGTACCGGTCTGAATGAGTTTACCGATGTAATTTTCCAGTCCGGCTCCGTCTTGCTGATATTCTGAGATACTGCTGCCGGAAGCGGCAAAGTTTCCTGCCAGAAATGCACAGGGCAGGAAAGGATATTCCGGAAAGTCACCCTTCATTTCAATTACATGTTCTCCTGCAGAAAGCCGGAGAGGAACACTTTCCTTATAAAGTTCCCTGAATCCTTCGGGCAATGCGCTTGTAAAACCTGAGATTTCAACGGGACGACCGTCCAGTTCAAGAACAACAGCGTCATCACATTGCCGCAGCAGCAGAACAAGATTTTCAAGAGCGGAATCCAACTTGATACGGCAAAATCCGTTTTCAAAAGAAAGACGTTTCAGATCAGGTCTGTCAAGTTGAATCCGCCATCCGCAAAAGGAAACAACGCCCTCAGGAGGCAGCTCAAAAACGACTTTTCTGCCGTTCCGGTGGAGACAAAGCCTGCGTGGATCCTGTGAATTGGAAAAGTTGACAACCTGACATGAACCATCCGCAAAAGTCCGGATAAAAATATCCCGGGCAAGAGAACCATCCGGTTCCCGGATTGCCGTTTTCAGCGGACTTGCTTTGTCAAGAATGTTCAAAAACGCAGTAAAAGAAGAACATCTGTGATATGAACCGTCGGGCATTTTTTCGGTGGAAATACCCTCTTGTTCAACCCGGAGAACCACAGGAGCGGAACTTGGCTCATCTTCTCCGATAAGACTCCACTGCCTCTGTTCTTTTACCAGTTGAATCAGCAGTTCAATCAGTTGAGCTTCACTGCCGGGACGGCGGATTTGTATCTCAGGCGTGTACCCTTTCCGGGCAACAGCAGCAGCGTTTACCGCGTCACTTTTTAATGCGGCAAACGCAGGAAAACACGGCTGAGCCGGAGAAAAGGCATTAAAATACTGAGTTTTGACAGCGTTGCCCCGCATATCAAACGGCGAAACAGCAAGCAGGTAATGATCTATGCCGAACATGGCAAAAAGGTGAATCTGTCTTCTGATTTCGGAAAAACTCATATCGCAGGGTCCCAGAGCGAAAAGCTCTGCCAGTCCGCCGTTCCCGTTTTTCCTGACAGCGTGTTCAACGGTCGCAAGCGTGAGCCATTCAATGCTGTGAATCGCCGAATTGGTGCCGATTTCATCCACAGCAGGCAGCGAAAAAGCATCTGTAACAGCCATGGGAGTTCCGCTGGCATAAGATGAACCGCGGAGTGTATGCTCATTCAGCAGATGTCCGGTCAGCAGAAGTCCGTGCGAATCGCACCATCTGCGGACAGGCAGAATAAAAGCGTCAAGGAAACGCCTTCCCAGCAGTTGATCGGCAAAGGGTTTCCAGAAAGGAGCGCACCGGTTGCGGAGACAGAAAACCATGTCATGCCGCAGAGAACTGCCCGTCATTTTTTCGTAATCTTCTTCCAGTCCCGGATAATAAGCAATATCCGCCAATGGACCGTTACCGGGTTCTCCGCCGATATATGCGAAAGCAGGTTCATCGGTAAAAAATCCTTTGATGAGAGATCCGAAATCCCTGCCGAAATGTTCTGCATATTTTTCGTGCGTACAGGCAATAAACTCCCGTGCCGCTCCGGGATTCAACACATCAGGCGCATTGGGATTCGAAAACAAGTCAAAAGAAAAACTGCCGTTCTTTTCGGACACACGGAAATACTTGAGGCTGTATTCCGGATTTTCCCGCATAAGCCTGCCGCCGCACTGACCGCTGGGCCAATTGAATTCGTCATAAAGCCAGACAGAAGCAAAGCCCAGATTCCGGCATTCGTCCAAAATGCTGCCGCAGGTATCAAACCATTCACCGGACATATATTCCAGTTCACACCCGGAACGCGGATAGATCATAAATTGGGAAAAGCCCGCTTCCCGTAAAGAGCCCAGAAAAGCGCGGATTTTGTCCCTGTCGGGAC
This sequence comes from Victivallaceae bacterium, assembly GCA_045633645.1. Taxonomy (GTDB): domain Bacteria; phylum Verrucomicrobiota; class Lentisphaeria; order Victivallales; family Victivallaceae; genus UBA1784. The sequence goes on from JAZQYS010000216.1 coordinate 33,568, forward strand.
GTCCGGTCACGGCGCCCATCGGAATCAGCGGATTTTCAGCGGTATTAAACATTTTTTTGAACCCCGGCGTTACTTATCAATATAAACACACTTTTTGTTCACTTGTTGTGTACATCAGTAATCTCTTTGATTTTATCCAGCAGAGATGTACCATAGAAAGTATCGGGAATAAGATACATGCCCTCGCTCCACTCGTTCCAGGCATTGATGATAACAACATCGGTATCCATTTCAAGAGCCTCTTTGAGCATTTCGCCGACTCTTTCAGGCGTAGTATTGACTTTGATTGGATAATATCCCATCTTTTCATAATCCCATGGATAGGTCAATTCTCTGCTCCAACGGGGCGCAACGTCGCCGCCCAGAGTGATACTCGGCGCAAAGGGGAGTCCCTGTTCAGCAATCATTTTCCAGCAATGCCGCTGATAGGTCATACTGTAACTGTAATCAAGCGTCGGCGCATCGGGCGCAACGACTTCGGCGTAATTGGTCCGCAAGCCGCTGTTGTAGGCAAAGACAGCATCAAAACCGGCATCGCGCATCTTGGGAATACGTCCCCAGCCGCAAAAATATTCGTTATCATTACAGCAGCCGATATTCATCAAGGTATAGATACCGGGGAAGCCGTGTTTGCGGGCAACTTCATTGATGATACGCAAGACATCTTCAGGCGGAACAAATTTAAACAGCATATTGCAGTTGTAAAAACTGTAAACGGGTTTGCCGTCAATTTTCCAGTAATTTTCACATTTGAAATACTTTTCACAACTGTATTCCATCACATTGCGCAAATCCTCTTCAGAGTGCGTAATTTTAAGAAAAGGTTCACAGCTTGCCTGATTTTCATTGCCGTTCATACCGCGCAGACCGTTATCCATGGCGGGCCAGATACCCCAGCTGTGATTCGCCCACATGAGGAAAAATTTCAATCTGTTGCGGTTGGGCGCATTCAGAAAAGCCTCGTTGAGGGGTTTTTCAAGAAATTCCTCTCCGCTGTACCAGTACCAGTCAAACATAAATCCGGTGATACCGTTGTCGGCGGCAAGGTCGATTTGTTTTGCCATATATTCAGGATCGGACTCATCAAAATATCCCCACAAAGGCTTCTTGGGCTGATTGTGTCCCTTAAAAAGCGGTTTGGTGGTTTTCAAAAGTTCCCATTCACAGAAACCTTTTCCGTACCACTTTTCATAGTGACGGTCAGGATGCCAACTGGGAAAGTAAACGGCAAACACCTCTTTTTTCTGCTTCATTTGTATCATCTCCTTACTTGAGTGCTGACTCTTTCTGACAGGTGGTGGGGCGTCAGCATAAACGGCATAGATGTTATATTTTTCATTTTCATTTCAAGCAGAGTTCTTACGGAACTTCTGCCGATTTCCAGATAATTAAAATCAATTGCCGACAGCGGCGGAGAAAGAAAATCGCAGCCGATCAAACCGCCGCACGAAAGAACGGCGATATCTTCGGGGATACGGATATTTTTCTTTTGCAGATATTTGTAAAGACACACCGCCAGAAAGTCAGAAAAACAGAAAACGGCAGTCGGCATTTCTTCAAGCGCGTCAAAAAATGCGGCAATTTCTTCAGAGATGATTTTTTCATCGCTGTAACTTGAAATTTCAGCCCGCAGAGCCGGATCATCATCCAGACCGATATTCCGGAGCAGAGCAAAGTACTCCTCTTTGCTGATACGGTTGGGACGGCAGGCAAGATAACTTACTTTTTTGTGTCCCTGACGGAAAAGGTATTCCAGTCCGTCACGGATTACACCGGGATAATCCGTTCCCATGACTGCAAAACCGGTTGTTTTCACATCCTTTTCAATCGCATGAACAAGTATCACCGGAAGTCCCGTCGCTTTTAAAATCCCGATAGCCGGTTCATTGCCGCAGAAGTTTCCTGAAAAAGAGAGTATTCCCAGGTAATTTTTCTGTTTGATAAGTTCAACGATTTTGTCTTTTTCAGCCAGTTCCAGAGAGATTTTGGAGCAGGTTTCAACGGTAAATCCCGCAGCGGCAGCCTCCTGCTGGATCCCCGGCAGAATGTAACGCCCGGGATCAATGATGCTGTCAATATCTCCGACAATGACAAGGATTTTCTTTTCAGTTTCATTCCCGCAGATAAAAGTTCCTTTGCCCTTGATGCGTTCGACGATATTTTCCATCGCCAGACGTGAAAGCGCACTCCGCAAAGTTTTGCGTGAAACACCCAGCTCCTCAGCCAGAACCGGTTCAACCGGAAGCATGCCGCTTGAAGAATATACACCATCTGCTATTTTTTTCTTAAGCAGACAATAGACTTCTTCAGTCTTGGGAGCTGTTCTGAAACGTACCATGTAACCTCCATGTATCCTTTACGAAAGTTACGATATTCCCATGTTCCCTTTAAGTCAAGAGAAAAAATCCACTTTTTTGAATATTTTTTAAATGACGGCGGAGTGCAGGCTCAGGCGCAAAACTTACCCCAAGGGATATGCAAAACCCAAGGCTGCGACCAACG
>JAZQYS010000217.1:0-6116 GCA_045633645.1 Victivallaceae bacterium
AAAAGAGATCGAGTTGTGATAAATCCATAATTTCGGTGACAATTGGGAGACCTGTATCTTTTTTTGCCTCCAGCAGAAGTTTTATACCTTCTTCTCGCAACCCTTGGAAAGCATAAGGTGAGGTGCGGGGTTTAAAAGCACCGCCTCGCAAGATTTTTGCTCCTGATGCTTTTACATCACGGGCAACAGAAATTATTTGTTCTTCACTTTCTACAGAACATGGTCCTGCAATAAGAGTAAGAGATCCTCCACCGATAGTGGCATTCCCCACTTTAATCACTGTATCCAATGGATGGAATTTTCTATTAGCGTTCTTGAATGGTTCCTGAATTCGTCTAACCGCTTCAACATTTTTCAACTGAGAAATGCTTTCAATATCAATCTGAGAGGTATCACCAACCAATCCCATAATGGTTTGATGCACACCTTCCGAAATATGTGGGGTGAGACCGTGCGATTTGACAAAATCAGTTAGGTTTTTGATTTCTTGTTCTGTGGTATTCTCTTTGAGAATGATTATCATTTTGCACCTCTTTGTTTTGATTTATTGAAAAAAAGAACCCCGCCGGGATTAATCTCAGCGGGGTTTAGGAAAGCTATACTGTATATGTCAGAACTATTTTTTAGACAGCAACAACTACTCCGCCCCGCTTATTGAAATAATAAGCAAAGCAGCTATAAAAATAATAGAAGTTGTTGTTAAAAAATTTCATAGATTGTTTTCACACTTTCAGCGTTCTTTCAGATAATATAGCACAACTTTGTCGGCAAGACAAGCTAAAGATCAAGAAATTTATCATTTTTTTATTTTGTCTCCTTGAAAAGGTGAAAAAAAATGGTATATTATATGGAGTTTCGGAATCAAACGAGGATAAAATGAAACAGTTTTTCAACAACATTAACAGCATTATTATTATGGCTGCAATCATTATTATCGGTTGCAGTACGGCTGGTTATTGTTGAGAGAAGCGGTATAAGAAATAGAAAATCAAACCTCTCTGCGGTGATCAGCTGCGGAGAGGTTTTTTGTTTGTCATAGTTTTACAGGAATAAAAATGAATACGATAATGTTTGAAAAAAGTTTTTGCAACATCCCGGCATATTCTGTGTCCGGTTCCTTTGTCGTATCCATTGCCATCGCCATTATTATTTTCATTATTATCAGCGTAATTATCATTACGCCGCCCGGCATGGCATAGTAAAGTCCCTTTTATCAAACATTGGATCACAGCCCTGCCGGAGAAACGATTTCCGGCAGGGCTTTTTATTTTAATTAACGCAAAATCAGGAATATACAAATGAAAAGATCAGGAGCAGAAATAGTTATCGAATCCCTGTGCCGCAACAAGGTTAAAACCGTTTTCGGTTATCCCGGCGGTGCGGTTCTGCCTATATACGATGAGTTGTATAAAAACGCTCATCGGCTCAACCACGTTTTGTGTACTCATGAACAGAACGCGGCTCACGCAGCAGATGGCTTTGCCCGTGTTACAGGCAACCCAGGTGTAGTAATTTCCACCAGTGGACCGGGAGCAACCAACTTGGTAACAGGCATAGCCAATGCCTATTTGGACAGCGTGCCGCTGGTTGCAATTACTGGAAATGTGGCGATTCCGCTTCTGGGAAAAGACAGCTTTCAGGAGGTGGATATCACAGGAATAACACGCCCGATAGTTAAGCACAATTTTGCTGTAAGTGATGTGAGAGAACTTTCCGGGATACTGGATGCCGCCTTTAAAATCGCTTCATCAGATCGTCCAGGTCCTGTTCTGGTGGATATCCCCAAAAGTATCCAGACAGATGTGTGCGATGAATCAGAATTTAGTACGCAGGAACTCTTTTTCAATAACCTTCCAGAAGAAGATTTGACTGCTGCCGTTGCTGCTGTAACTGAAGCGGAACGCCCCATGATCTATGCCGGAGGTGGAGTGGTTGCTTCCGGTGCAAGCGAAGAACTGCGTGCTTTAGCTGAAAGAATATCGGCTCCGGTGGCCTTCAGCATGATGGGTTTGACCGCTTTGCCTGCCGGACATCCGGCAAATTTGGGAATGTGCGGAATGCACGGGAGTCAGAGTTCAGCAAAATTGCAAAGTGAATGTGATCTGATCATTGCTCTCGGAGTTCGTTTTTCCGATCGTGCCACAGGCAATACTGCCAAGTACAAGCAGGGGAAAAAGTTGATCCATGTGGATATTGATTTATCTGAAATCAATAAAAACACTGCTGCCGACATCGAGTTGTGCGGAGATGTAAAAACTGTACTGAAAAAACTTCTTTTGCTTTTGCCGCAACAGAGCCGCCCTCAATGGCAGAAACGAATTTGTGAAGCAAAAAAACTTGATTTGCTCCCGGAAGAAAATAATCTCACTCCCCGGACTTTACTGAAAACTGTTGCAAAATACTGTGAAGCTGATACCGTTGTCGCCACCGATGTCGGTCAGCATCAGATGTGGACAATGCAGTATTTCCCGTTTCAATCCCCCCGGACTCTGCTTACGTCAGGAGGACTTGGAACTATGGGCTTCGGTCTTGGTGCGGCAATTGGCGGATGTATTGCCAATGACAGGAAAAGGACAGTTCTTTTTACCGGAGACGGCAGTTTCGGAATGTGTTTACAGGAACTTGCAACTGCGGTTTCTCAAAATCTGCCACTGTTGATCGTGATTTTTAATAACGGTGTCCTCGGCATGGTGCGTCAGTGGCAGACGATGTTTTATGAAAAACATTATTCCTCAACCACCTTGAACCGTAAAACTGACTTCCCGGCATTGGCAAAGGCGTTTGGGGCAGAAGGTAAAAAAGTGACCACATTGTTGGAATTGGAAAGTGCGTTGACCACTCTTGCACCGGATACACCGACCGTGCTGGATTGTCAACTTGATATGGATGAATTTGTCCTGCCCATGATCCCTCCGGGTGGCAGTGTGCAGGATTTGGTAACCAGAAGGAATTGAAAAATGGAACTTTTTACTGTCGAACTCACCGTAGCCAACCACTGCGGAGTGCTAAACCGGATCACTGGGCTTTATGCCAAGTGCAAGCAAAACATTGAAAGACTTTCTGTTCAGGAAAGCCGTGATCCGACTTTGTCTGTCATGCAGATTGTCTCCCGTGGGGATGCCGCAGTACAAAGTCAGATGATGCGGCAATTAAGCAAACTTTTTGATGTCAAAAAAGTTGTTCTCTTAAACAACTCAACGCTCTAATATAACAAACCTCAAGGAAAGGAAAAAGAAAATGAGCAAGATGTACTATGACAACGACTGCAACAAAGAACTTCTCAACAATCTCACTGTCGCCGTAATCGGTTACGGCAGTCAGGGGCATGCGCACGCTCAAAATCTGCGTGACAGCGGAGTGAATGTGGTTGTTGGGCTTTATGAAAATTCCAAAAGTGCCGCCGTTGCCAAAGCCGATGGGTTCGAGGTCTTGAATACTCCCGATGCGGTCAAAAAAGCGGACTGGGTGATGATGCTGGTCAACGATGAAAAGATGCGCTCCATCTACGAAAACGGTGTGCGGGATAATTTGCGCCCCGGCATGACCTTGAGCTTTGCTCATGGCTTCAATGTTCACTTCAAAGAGATCGTTCCTCCGGATTTCGTCAACGTGGTGATGATTGCCCCCAAGGGACCGGGACATACTGTTCGCAGTCAGTTCGTTGAAGGCAAGGGTGTCCCCTGTCTTGTAGCTGTTCAACAGGATGCAACAGGGAATGCCATGGAATTGGCTTTGGCTTATGCGTCCGGTCTCGGAGCCGGTCGTGCCGGAATCCTGGAAACCACCTTCAAAGAAGAAACAGAAACCGATCTTTTCGGTGAACAAGCCGTCTTGTGCGGCGGTGTCACTGCCTTGATGCAAGCAGGATTTGAGACTCTTGTTGAAGCAGGATACAAGCCGGAAAGTGCCTACTTTGAATGTATCCACGAAATGAAACTCATCATTGATCTGGTTGTGAAAGGCGGATTTTCCTTTATGCGTTACAGCATCAGTGATACCGCTGAATACGGTGATTACAATACCGGACACCGCTTGATCACTGATGCAACTAAAGCTGAAATGAAAAAGGTACTTTCCGAAATCCAGGATGGCAGTTTTGCCCGGAAATGGCTGAAAGAAAATGCCGATGGTAGACCGCTTTTCACCAAACAGCGTGAAGCTGCAAAGGCTCATCAAATGGAAACAGTAGGCGCAGAGTTGCGTGCAAAAATGAATTGGAATAAATAATGAACAGTCATAAATTGACCTGTGGTGTAACTGCCGCGCCCCAGCGTACTTTATTGAGTGCGTTGGGTTATACCGGCGAACAAATGACACGTCCTCTGGTGGGTGTTGTCAACAGTTTCAACGAAGTTGTGCCGGGACACATGCACTTACAGCAAGTGGCCCGTGCAGTCAAAGATGGAGTACTTGCTGCCGGTGGTACTCCGATGGAATTCAATACAGTCGCAGTCTGTGACGGTCTTGCCATGGGGCATGACGGAATGCATTACAGTCTTGCCTCAAGAGAATTGATCGCCGACAGCATCGAATGCATGGTAAAAGCTCATTGCTTTGATGCTTTGGTATTTATTCCTAATTGCGATAAAGTTGTTCCCGGAATGTTGATGGCGGCAGCAAGATGCAACCTTCCTTCCGTTTTTGTTTCCGGAGGTCCAATGCTCTCTTTGGAGGGAAAAGACCTCAACTCCGTATTCGAGGCAGTCGGTGCAGTAAATGCCGGAAAGATGAGTGAAGCGGAGCTGTCTGAAATAGAGTGTTCAGCTTGCCCTGGTTGCGGTTCATGCTCCGGAATGTTTACTGCTAACAGCATGAATTGTCTATGCGAAGCGATCGGTATGGCTTTACCGGGAAACGGCACGATCCCTGCCGTGTACTCTCAACGGACTCACCTTGCAAAACGGGCTGGTATGATAGTTTTGGATTTGTTGAAAAACGACTTGCGTCCCCGTGACATCATGACTGCAAAAGCCTTTCACAATGCTTTAACAGTAGATATGGCTCTGGGATGCTCTACCAATACAGTGCTGCATCTGCCCGCCATTGCAGCAGAAGCCGGTGTGGAATTCGATCTGCATACGGTGAATGAGGTAAGTTCCCTCACACCGAATATGTGCCGTCTTGCTCCGGCAGGTAAACATCATATGCAGGATCTTCTCCGCGCAGGAGGTGTAACTGCGGTGATGAATCAGGTTTCACATCTGCTGAATCTGGATTCCATGACTGTTTGCGGCAAAACAGTTGGAGAAGTCATTGCTAATGCCGAAGTCAAAGATCCGGAAGTCATTCATCAATATTCTGCCGAGGGTGGTCTTGCGGTACTTTATGGCAACCTCGCTCCCGATGGAGCAATCGTCAAACGTTGTGCCGTAAGAGCTGAAATGCTGAAATTCACTGGTAAAGCGCGGGTTTTTGAGTGCGAAGAAGATGCAGTAAAAGCAATCATGTCCGGAAAAATCGTCAAAGGCGATTGTGTTGTCATCCGTAACGAAGGTCCAGCCGGTGGACCGGGAATGAGGGAAATGCTTTCACCCACCAGTGCCATTGCCGGAATGGGGTTGGATGCAGATGTGGCTCTCATCACCGATGGCAGATTTTCAGGCGCAACAAGGGGAGCGGCGATAGGACACGTTTCTCCGGAAGCAGTTTCCGGTGGCAACATCGCTCTGGTTGAAGAAGGCGATTTGATAAAAATAGATATTCCCAATTATTCACTGGAACTTCTGGTGGATAAAAATCTTCTTGCTGAAAGACGGAGCAGAAAAGTTTTTGTTCCCGACCGGCAGTTGTCCGGTTATCTCAAACGTTACGCAACACTGGTATCATCCGCAGACAAAGGGGCAAAATTATGTTGACACTGGATAAAGTTTACCGGGCAAGTCATCTGCTGAAAAGTGTGGCACGCTACACCGATATGATAGAAAGCAACGGCCTGACCGATGATTGCGACTTCCGTTTGAAAGCGGAAAATTTACAGTTGACCGGATCTTTCAAACTGCGTGGAGCTTTTTTCAAAATAGCCTCTTTGCCCCAGGATAACCGGGAAATCATTGCCTGTTCTGCAGGAAATCACTCGCAAGGAGTCTCTCTTGCCGCTGGGAAACTCAACCGCAAAG
>JAZQYS010000218.1:0-8245 GCA_045633645.1 Victivallaceae bacterium
CCTGAATTATGATAGTTTTTTTTGTATTGATTTATCAGGATAATATAACCTCAAAACTCATTTTTTTCAAGCGGAAAATTGTTTCTGAACAAGAGTTCCCCGCAGAAAAATCAACAGTATTTCCGGCGGATTTTTAAAAAGCAATCTTTTCAGAGTTTCTGAACACTTACCAATTCACCTTTTTTATTTGTCACAAAAGGTTTCTGAACTTCTTTTTTGCAATATACTTTCCGCTGCGCGCTGAAAAGACGGGGTTCGCGTCCGGCAAAATCTGCAGAAAACAGATTTTTTTCGCCGGGAAAATCTTTGTAAGTAACCTGAAGGGTGGAAAGAATTGCATAATCCAGATGATCCGTCATATACGGTTTTCTGACATTTGCCGCCGCTGATTTCATGAAGTCCGGAAACGCCTGTTTGTAATGGGGATTTCCGTAAAAGAGAAGAGGTATTTCGTAACAGGAACGGATGAGACTTCTGTTGCTCCGTCCGCCCCGGATTTCCGGTGTTTCGCCGTGATCAGAAAGATACATGACAAATCCGGGATGTGCAAGGTCTCTTACCATGGAAATAACTTGTCCCAACAGATAATCCGTATAGAAAACGGAGTTGTCGTATTCGTTGATCATCCTGGCTGTTTTGGCGGGGAAATTTTTGTTGCTCTGATCCTGAACACCATCAAAAATCCGGAACTTCTCCGGGTAACGCTCACGGAATGCGGCATGACTGCCCATTAACTGCAAAACAATCAAAGTCGGACGTTCTGCTTTTGAAAGGTATTGACTCATTCTCTCTACGGCCACGGAATCTTTTGCCCGGCGAACCTGTTCCTGAGTGAACTCACGGACAGCGGCAGGAGAGTAAAGTATATTGACCGGTCCGTCATGTTTTCCCCAACGGAACTGGTTTGAGATACATATAACATCAAATCCTGCTTTTTTCAAAACTGAAAAAATTGTGAAATCAAGCGGTTGAATACCGGGAAATTCTGCCGTAGAAAACATCATTTTGCATGTTTCAGTTGTTACTGCCCAGGGGGAGATGGCGTCTTCAAACACCAGCAGATCGTTTTTTATCCGGCTCATTTGTGGTGTTGTATTACGCAAATAGCCGTAAAGTCCCCAATGGTTTCTGGTGGCGGATTCTCCGAGAACCAGCACGCCGACAATTTTTTTATCGCTCAGCCGTCTGATATCCTGCGGGAGTTTTGGGTGAAGTGCCATTGTTACAAGTTCATCAAGATTCTTTTTAAAAACCAGATAACCGACAGGCAGTTTGGTTTCAAGATTGCGTTCACAGATTTCAATATATTCTTTTTTTATGGTAAAGCGCAGGCAGCCGGTGATAAAAGGCAGCATTAAAACGGCTCCGGTTGCCGCAACGAATTTATTACGGCGGCAGGGATTTTTCCAGAGAAAAAACAGCAGAGTTCCGAGAATTCCTGAAGATAATGCGGCAGACAGAAAAACTTTCCAATTGGCAAAGACCGCGAAAAACTCTTTGCTTTCCTCCGGGCTGGAGGCTGAAAGAACGGCAAAAATATCACTGTCAAGAGGGAGTTTGAAAACTATTGCTGTAAAGACAGCAAGCCAGGTCAAAACAGTTGCAGCAGTCAGCGTGATTGTAAAAAGAATTTTAGCAGTTTTTCCGGCAATAATCCATCCGAGACCGTAAATGAACAAAACCAGAGGCATAGCTTGAAACAACGGATTGAAAAAAGATTTGTTGATCCGGAAGACTTTATAAGCTGACATCTCCGCCATCAGAAGCACGACAGCAAAAAGAAGAGGTGCAAGCTGAAAATAATTTTCTTTCCAGGCTTTGCAGGTACCGGAGAAAATACTCCGGATTTTTCCGTTCTGAAACATAACAACCTTACAGATATTTGAGTTGACGCAAAAACATATAAGTTAAATATAGCACTTTATATGTTGTCTTTCAAGTTTTTTCACGCTCAGCCGGAAAGCTGATTTATGAAAAAGAAATATCTGTTTGCGGCCCCCCTGAGTAACGTCTGCTCAGTTCTCCAATTCCCGGCAGCTGATATTTCTGAAAGAGATTGTCTTTCCCGGAGCTATTTTTCCGATCCAGATGGTTAAAACATCGGTGTTTGCTCCGGACGGTATGGTTATTTCCATTGTGTACGTTTGCCATTTGCTGCTGCTTTCAAAATTTTTCTGCAGTTTTACGCTTGAGGTTTTTATTCCGGTTGTCACGGCAAGTTTTTCTTCGGAACGACAATCAAATTCCAGGCGGTAACTTTTGCCGGATGCAAGTTTCACTTTTTGAGACAAGAGTGCATTGATCATTTTCTGCCGGGCTGACAAGGTGATAATGCCGTTTTTGAAATCCGTGTTCAGAAGCTTTTTCCCGGGGACAATTTTCCAATGTTTTTCGGGTTGAATGAGGTTGTTGCCGACAGGTTTTGATTTTGAAATTTTTACGGCGGATTCTTCGGCAAGTTCTCTGAAGGAGACAGAGTCAATGTGCGCCGTTTTATTGGCGGACATTTTGCCGCCTGATATTAACAGTACACAACTTTTATGTCCGGCAGGAACCGGAAAGTCAAAGGTTAAAGTCTGCCATTTATCAGAATCTTTTGCACGGACACTTCGGGCAAATCCTTTATCTGTCCTGATGGAAAGGGTGAGCGTTTCAGGTTCTTCGCCCCGGACTGTCGCACTTACCCTGTACCGCTTGCCGGGAACGATTTTGATTACTTGAGTCAGGTGGAACAATCCGGTTGTATTGATGAATTTTACTTTTAAAGATCTGTTTCCGGTCAGATAGTTTTTATTGTCAAATGTCACATGCCCGTCAGCGGGAGAAAGTACCGCTTCTCTTGCCGACATCATGCTCATTTTCCAACCGGGATGAAGCGGATTATTTAATTCAGCGGGAATATTTCCTCTGCCGGATTGATCGGCATTGACCGCAAGTTCAGGTCCGATTGGCAGCCATTTTTTTTCTGGAACGATTTTTCCGTTCAATTCCATCCAGGCAAATTTATCATCAGTCCGGACACAGCAGAAAAGACTCTTGCCGCGAATGATGATTCTTCCTGCATTTTCAGAGGAGGGGGGCGGTAATTCTGTATCTGGTGTAATGTAAGAATGCGGCATTTTGTGGATATCTGCACCCGCAGCGGGGGAGGGCGCTGCTCCATTCAGAGACACCGGACATTGCACATTGATAAAACGGTTGCCGTTGATCAATTCCTTTTCTCCCCGGGGATTGCCGGAAAGAGCGAAACCGACCTTGGCATTGACAATCAGATTGTTCATAAAAGTGTTTTCATAACCGCAGCGGACAATAAAAGCCTGATGCGGCACATTATACACGATATTGTTTGCCCACAAGGAACGTCCGCTGTTGCATTCAAAGGCAAAAGAATCGTCAATGGCAAGAGAGCGTCCATCAACAACGTTGTTGACAACACTTGTGAAATGTTCTTTTCCGCCAGTCTTGATTTCAATGACAGAGCGCCAGCCGGAATTTGTGCAGATATTGCTGTGGACGATTGCCCGGTTGGCTTTCAAATAAATCGCAGAACCCGCCAGGCGGATTTGAGTTTTGCCCGATTTCCGCATACGTTCTTTGTAGATTTTACCGTTTTCAATGATTTGATGACCGTATTTCATCCCCGGAACGGGAACGCCGCGATTGACATCACGGACAATATTTCCCTGAACGGACACATTGTGTCCCATGACAAGAATGCCGTGAATGTAGGAGTCTTTAACTGTTGATTCGAATCCGCCTCTGAGCAGGCGGTTGTCGTGAACTTGCGCCATCGGAAGAAAAGAGGTTATCCCCTCGGCAATCTGTCCGGTTTTGCCGAGAACGATGCCGCTTTTGCCGAAATTCTTAATGGTGTTTCCGCAAACGTATGCGCCGCCCGGGATACGGGCATTGATATAAATCCCGGCTTCTCCGCCGTCAAAACTTGAATCGGTTATACGGCAGTCTGCAACTTGTGCGTTGAAAATGCCGATTCCTCTGAATTGACAGAAAAAGCGGCAGTTGTCTATTTTAAGAGAACCGATTTTTTTCATATCCGTGTGTCGGAATGTGCCGTCAATGCCGTAAGGTGCATGGATTTCAATGTTTTTCAGAAAAACAGAAGCGGGTGTTTTTCCGTTTTTACTGAAACTGCTGTTCAAATCAATGACGGAACCGCGTTGAGGAGATTGCATGCCTCCGAATTTTGCCGTACAGCGGATAATGCCGCCGTTGCCCAATCCCTCCAGAGTCAAGCGTCCGCTTTTCACCCGGAACATCGGACTGTTTTCTGAATGGAGAATTGCTCCATGTGAAAAAACAACGCGTAAATCGGCTGTCACTTCAACAGTTTTGTGTATTTTATGTTCTCCGGGTGGAATCATTATTTCCCGAACTCCCTTTGGTACAGCCGTAAAAAGAGTGTCGGTATTACTGCCCGATAAGGAAAAAAATAAAACTCCTGCGAATATAACTGAAAGACATTTTTTCATTACTGCAATCTCCGGACGTAATGGATAAATATATATCAAGGTCTGTAATTCCAATCAAGATAACTTGCATAAACAGGGTCCCAGAAAATATTGGCGCTCGCTGAGCCTTTGCTGTCACCGCGTGCCATGTGAGGAATTTCCTGCATTCTGAATGCATTACCATGTCCGTCAGCAAATCCGAAATTACCGTAGTTGTTGTGCCGGTAACACGGTTGATTGTCTGCTTCATTATTGTAAGTGACCGTTGAGCCATTTTTGCTGTCAACATCACAAAATAACATGGTTAAACTTGGACGTTTAAAACGAGTGATCTTGCGCATACTGAAATTGGTCTTTTCTGATGCGATACGGGAATTATATCCATAACAGAAACGCAAAACGGAAGTATCAGCCGGAAAACTGTTGCAAAGAAAATTACTGATTCCATCCGGACCGCTTGAGCCGATGCCCACTTTGGGCTGATGGATTCCCAGATATGGTGCCAACAATCCTTTGGATTTGTCGCCATCGTACCATGTCAATGTCTTTGCTTTTAAATTTCCATGAGAAGGAGCCAGGTAGTCAGCGTAGTCTGCGGCATAAAGCAAATTGCACTTTGACAGATTGCTGATTTTTGTGCTGCAATCAGCTGCTCTGCCCTTTTCCCTTGCCTGTTGCAATGCCGGCATCAGCATCGCAGCGAGAATAGCGATGATCGCAATGACAACAAGAAGTTCAATCAGGGTGAAGAACGGATTTTGTTGACGGCGGGAAGTTTTTTTCATGACTGGCTCCTGTGAAAATTTTAAAGAACGTTCTGCTTTTTGAGTTCTTTTTTCAAACATTCATACGCCGGGATCCCCAATGCAGCTGCAATACCTGCCGCCTGACCGGTCATCATACAGCAGGGCGCATAACGGACAGCAGTTGCAGCTTGGGGATCAATAGAAATACAACGTCCGCCGACTGTCAGATTGCTGACACCCTGCGGTATCAATGCGCCGTAGGGTATTGCCCGTAAGCCGATGTTGTCTTTTCGCCACGGACTGTTGAACGTTTTGGTGAAATGGTCGCCGTAGGCACGTTTACCGATGGCAACCGGTTCTGTGACGGGCGTGTCATTATCCAAATCGGCACAGGAAATGACTTCACGCCCTGTGATACATCTTGAAAAACGTACTCCGATATTGGGCGCAACAAATACCGGACGCGCATTTTCAAAGCCGGGAAGTTTGCGTCGCATCCATTCGCAGATGGTAAATACCTGTTCACGCAGCTGGATATCCATTCTTGTCAAATCAAACGGATCAAGAGCGTTGCCGGAAACAGCGGTCAGGTTAAGCAGGATATCTTCTCCGTCAGGTCCTGCCGGTCCCCCCATGAAACGATCCTGCCAGGAATAGGGAAATTCCAGGTTCGGAAACTGTTCCATAAGTTTCTTTTTGTCAAATCCTTTGACGCCGGTGACTTTGAAAAGTACCGTTTTGGTCATGGTCATATCTTCTTCAGGCTCGTTGACAGGAACGCCTGCCATCTGAGATAAAACGGCATCTCCTGTCGTATCAACGAAACAGTCCGCCGAAAACTCAAGGTGCTTTCCGCAGCAGAACACATTTATCTTTTCAATTTTTCCGTCACGGCAGACAACGCCGGTTAAAACTGCATAAAACAACATCTCAACTTGTGCTTCTTTGAGCATACGGGTCATAAAAAGAGCTGCGTCAGCCTCAAAGATATTGTAAGCACCGTTGGATGGATTTACCAGACAACGATCTTGCACAAGGTCAATAAATTCTGCAAAAATGCCTTTAAATGTTTCTTTCCCGGCAGCAGCATAAGGTGTGAAGACCGGAGTCCCGCAGAATACCGTTGAACCGCCCGGGGTGGAGTTGCGATCAATAAGCAAAACTTTTTTCCCAGCGCGCGCCGCACCCATGGCAGCTCCGAATCCGGCAGAACCGGCACCGACAACAATAACATCATATTTCATAATTCTAAAATCCCTTGCTTTGCATATAATATATCCCGGACAAAAAAATATAACAATTTGTTTTAGTGTTGATTTTTTATAAAATAGTGCTATTTTAAACATATAAAGAAAATAATTGTTCTGTAAAACGGAAAATCAAGTGGAAGATACTGTAAAAAAAATACGTTCTCTGCGGGAGACTCTTGAAAATACATTTCATGCAAAATTGACTTTGCATGATCATATCGGCATTTTTACGCTGCCGGACGGAACAAAGATTCTGCCGGGTATCAATATTCACTCAAGTCCCTGCTGTGCATTCTGGTACTCTTCAAGAGAACGCTGCGGAGAACACTGCAATTACGGAGCGACCCGCCGTGCCGCAGAAGAAAAAAAGCCGTTCGTTGCAAGCTGTTTCTGCGGCGTTACGGAGTTGGTTATGCCGTTGTTTTCGGGCAACATTCATGCGGCAACAATTTTTGCCGGAATGTTCCGGCAGAAAAATTTTGATTTATCCTCTTTTCCTCTGCGTTACCGCAGGCTGTATCAGCAGATGCCGGAGTGGAGCGATTCTGTTCGTGAAAGTCTTGAAGCACTTTTATTCAGCGCCGGTTATTCTATGCTTATGCTTGCAGAAAATTTACGGAAAACCGATAAATCAGAACAGGGCAGAGCCGGAGAAATCAGAAAGTTTTTCAGGACTTGCTATGCTCAAAACACCGGCGTTGCGGATCTGGCAGAAGTGTTGGGACTTTCGGAATCCAGAACCGTTCATCTTCTGCAGTCTGAATTTCAAAAGGGTTTTTCGCAGCTGCTGACTGAAGAACGCTTGAAACATGTGGAACAACTCTTGATTGAATCAGATCTTCCTTTGCGGAAAATTGCAGAGATGAGCGGATTCAGCAACGAATATTATTTGAGTACGGTTTTTAAAAAATATCACGGAATTTCTCCGGGGCAAAAAAGGAAAATAATGAAAGATGAACTTTGAAATCAAAATCCTGATTGACAACACCATGCCGGAACCGTTTGTATCGGAACACGGGTTGAGTTTATCCATCACTTACGGCAAAGAGAAAATCCTGTTTGATACCGGGGCAGGCTCTGCCCTTACGCATAATATGACTCTTGCAGGAGAGAATCCGGAACAATATACCAAACTGATTTTATCCCATGGACACTATGACCATACCGGAGGCTTGGCGGAAGTCCTCGCGCTCATGCCGCAGGTTGAAGTCTTTTTTGTTCCGGGAATTACAAAAAAGCGTTTCAGTTGCCACGATAATCGTCCTGTAAAAGAGTTGACCATGCCTGAAAAATGTCAAGAGGCTCTGCGGGGGCATAAAAAGTGCCATGCAGTGACAGGATTTACAGAAATTGCAGACGGCGTGTTTCTGACCGGTCCTATTCCGAGACTTTCCGGAGAAGATTGCGGCGGTTCTTTTTATCTTGACTCAGAGGGATTGGAGCCGGATTTTATTGAAGACGAACAAGCTCTGCTGCTTGGTTGCGGTGCATTGATTCAAGGCTGCTGCCATGCGGGAATAATCAATACAATCAAGTATTGCAAAAAGTGCCGTCCGGAAATTCCGGTCAAACGGATTATCGGCGGACTGCACCTGCTGCATGCAACTCCGGAACGTCTGCAGGAAACACAAGATTGTTTAAGACAACTTGATCTTGAAGAACTGCAAACCCTGCATTGCACCGGAGTCAAAATTTTATAAAATTCAAACTCTGTTTTCTGACAAGGGCAGATAGTTTCCAATAAAGTACTGTCCTGCAAAAAAATACTCCGCTTTTTTTG
>JAZQYS010000219.1:0-1830 GCA_045633645.1 Victivallaceae bacterium
AGAGATTTGTTTCCATATATAATACAGGAAAATTGCAATGGTTTCAGACAGCTGCCATGCTCATCACCTTAAAACAGCAAAAAAAGCAAAGAAAACCTGAAAAATATCAAAAATCCGGCTTGACTTACAGCAAGAAGTGCACTATATTATGAAAACAAATTATGATTTAAATAATATTATACATAAAACTTTAAGGAGAATTATCATGGCACATAAGAAAGGTCAGTCCAGCAGCCGTAACGGTCGCGACAGTCAGCCGAAATTTCTGGGTATCAAAGCTTTCGGCGGCGAAGAAGTAACCGCAGGCTCCATCATCGTCCGTCAGCGCGGAACCCGTTTCCGTCCCGGTAACAACGTCGGTTGCGGCAGAGATTTCACCCTTTTTGCTCTCTGCGACGGAACCGTCCAGTTCTGCAAAGAACAGCGCAAGGTCAGCATCGTTCCGACCGCTGCCAACTGATTTTTGCAATAAGCAAATTTTTGTTTTCAAAATCCCGGGAAGCTTGTATCTGCTTTTCGGGATTTTTTATGTGAGGTAAATTATGTTTGTTGATCAAGCAAGAATTTTGGTCAAAGGCGGCGACGGCGGCAATGGCTGCTGCAGTTTCCGCCGTGAAAAATACATGCCCAAAGGCGGTCCTGACGGCGGCGACGGCGGCGATGGCGGCAGCGTTTGGCTTGAGGCGACCAATGACGAACAGAGCCTTGCCGGATTCATGTATCAGACAGCCTATCGTGCTGCCAATGGTCCCGGCGGAAAAGGCTCCGACTGTCACGGTAAAAACGCCGATGATATCACGCTGAAAGTCCCCCTGGGTACACTTGTCACCGATTTTGAAACCGGCGAATTCATTGCCGATTTAGCCACTACCGGACAGCGCGTTCTGGTTGCGGCCGGCGGCAGAGGAGGCAGAGGCAACGCACGCTTTCTGAGCAACTTCAACCGCGCTCCCCGCCGCTATGAGCTGGGCAAGCCCGGAGAAGAAAGACGTCTTAAACTGGAACTTAAAACAATTTCAGATGTCGGTCTTGTCGGTTTCCCCAATGCCGGAAAATCCACACTTCTGGGAGCTGTTTCTGCAGCAAAACCCAAAGTTGCAAGTTATCCTTTCACAACATTGAATCCCGTTGTCGGCGTCGTGGAATACCCCGATTACTCAAGGGTACTGATTGCCGATATCCCGGGATTGATTGAAGGCGCTCACGACAACGTCGGTTTAGGTCACGCCTTTTTGAAGCACATTGAACGCACGGACATCCTTGCATTCGTGCTTGACATGGCAGGTACAGACGGCAGATCTCCGCTGGATGATTTGGATTGTCTGCGGCAGGAACTTGAACTTTATATGCCCGGACTCTCAAAGCGTCCTTCAGTCATTGTTGCCAACAAAATGGATATGCCGATTTCAGAAGAAAACCTGCTTTTGCTCCAGGAGAAACTGGCAACAGAACCGATTGAGATCATTCCCGTAACTGCCGCAATCGGAGAACTCGGCAATCTCAAAGATATCCTCAAGACAAAATTGAATTACGTCCGTTCTGTCAAAAACTAAAAGAGCAACTGATTCACCTGATTTATCCGATCCCTGTTGAAATCCCCATTCAACAGGGATTTTTTATTTTTTTCAAATTCTTTCCGCAAAAAAACTTGAAAAAACAATCTTATCAAGGTAAATTACAGCGAAATATCTTAATTGACACCCCAACGCGTCAAAATAATAAAGGAAATGATACTATGGCAAAAGCAAGAATCGGTATCCGTCCGACCATTGACGGCAGACGTCGCGGCATCCGCGAATCCCTTGAAGTCCAGACAATGAATATGGCAAA
>JAZQYS010000220.1:0-2956 GCA_045633645.1 Victivallaceae bacterium
ACATGGCTACGATCCGACTTCCCAACGCCAGTAAAAGCGGGATTCTGCCGCAACTTTTACGGAAAGAGATATAAAGGAAAAGTAAAGTTCCGCCTGCAAAAAGCAGAGAAAGCAGACGCAAAAAGAAATCTGCTCTGAAAAAATCAATCGGCAGCTGTGCCCAGTAATGCAAGGCTATCGTATAAAGTATCTGATTATTGGGAATAACATAACTGAAATAAATCTTGACCGGATCCGGCAGCCAGGCAAAGTTCATCAAAGTCAACGCTTCATCAAACCAGAACTCCCGCAGAAGATACGGATGAACAAAGAAAAGAAAAACCGCAAGCGCACCGATTTCCGGCAGATGACTGCGCTTTTTACCGTCGCGTATCTTCATAAAATTCCTCGCAAAAAAGTCCGTCAGAATAAAAAAAAAACCGGAGGAAAAATCTCCTCCGGCAAAATCAATGATGTAAAAACATCAATTAGAGCGAAATCGCTTCAGCGGGGCATTCGCCAACGCAGGCACCGCATTCGATGCAATCATCGCCGACTTTGGCAACGCCGTCTTCGATGGTGATGGTGCTGACGGGGCAGGCACCGACGCAAGCTTCGCAACCCATGCATTTTTCTTTATCAATAGTAGCAGCCATTTTTCTTTCTCCTTACTCACATCTGTAATTACAACACAAAAAATTGGCATCTCCAATGGGATTCGAACCCATGTTACCGGGATGAGAACCCGATGTCCTAGGCCTCTAGACGATGGAGACACTTTTCCTTGTACACGGATTTAATATAATACGATATTTTCAGTTGTCAAGGCTGAACATTCAAGTTTCATGCAGAAATTTCAAACTTTTCGCACTTCTGCCGTTATTTGCATTCAATTTAAAATAAAAACGCCCACGTTCATCATTTCAATCAATTTCAAACTGAATGTCTCCGGATACATCTCTCATAACTTTGTTTGGCAGAATAATATCCGCAGAACACTCTTTGGGGATTTCCATTTGACAGATGATTTTGTGTTCAGAACGCTCCCACTTGCTTGCGATTTTTCCGCAGGAAGATTTGTAAGAAACCGTTACCTGGTCAAGTTTTTTCACAAAACAGGGCTGTATGATGAATTTACGGAATCCCGGCGAATCCGGCAGCGGGCGGAGCCCGCCCGGATACTGATACATCCATGCAGAGATATCTCCGAACATGATATGATTCAGCGAATCCTTTCCATTCCAGTTTTCCCAAAGTGATGTTGCCCCTTTTTCAACCTGCCACCCCCAACCGGGAAATTCCTTTTGCGTAATGATTTCAAATGCGTCGTCGGCATATCCGTACTCAGCAAGAACCCGGGGAACAAATTTGGCACCCAAAATGCCGAATTCAGCTTTATGCTGTTCAGCACGCACCTGTTCAACCAGATACTTCACACTTTTAACAGCGTCTTTTTCATCAATAACTTTGAAATACAATGCCGCCGCAGTTGCTGTCTGAGCACCGTCAGCGAAGGAACCGTCAGCATTTGCAAATTTTTTCAAAAAAGCCTGTCTGATGTTTTCTGCCAGTTTCTGATAACCGCACACATCCGCATTTCTGCCGAGCAATTCCGCAAAAAGCACCATGCGTCTGACATTCTGATAATAATATCCGCTTGAAGTAACTTCCACTGGTGTTATTGCCCGTCTGTCCCGATGACACCAGTCGCCGAGTCCGAAATCAAGCAGATAATCCTCTGCACGGCTCTCACAGTACTCCAGATAAAGTTTGAAGTTATCATAATATTTTTGAATCAAATCCATCTTGCCGTAAAAAAGATAAATCTGATAGGGATATTCAAAGAGAACTGTATCCCAAGCCGGACCATTCCCCCAGTTGAATCCCCATCCGCCGGTGGGAGCGATTCCGGGAAGTTGTCCGTCAGGACGCTGCGTATCAACAACAATTCGCAGATAATGTGCAAATTGCTGCTCCATATCAAAGTTCCACAAACCGGTTTCAGCGGCAATTTGAGCATCGCCCGTCCACCCGTTCTTTTCACGGTGGGGACAGTCTGTGGGAATTCCGACATAATTGGAACGGAAACTTTGCAGCGTATTCCGCTGAAGTTTGTTCAACAGGGCATCAGAGGATTCAAACGTTCCGACAGTATCAAATGCCGTATGCACAAACTGCGCCCGGATATCCCAAAGCTCAGCGTTGTCATCAATCCACACCTGAGCATAACGGAAACCATGATAAGTAAATGACGGCTCGTAAATTTCTTCGTCCGGATCTCCCCTGAGGATATATTGATCGGTCTGAAAACAACCGAATGAACCGACGTTGAAATATTGAGAAATTTCCGTCATATTGATGTTTTGTGAAACAGGGTCAATCTTTTCGGAGTACATGATCCGCACTGTTGAACCGGACTTTCCCCTGACTTTGATCCGGCACCAGCCTGAAAGGTTTGTACCGAAATCATAAACAGTTTCCCAGCCGGACACCCGAAAACTTTCAACAGGAGAGTAACTTTCAGTAACTTTACACGGTCTCTGCGTTTCAAGCGTCACTCTGCCGCCCGGAGGCGTACAGTACGACGCCCGTTTCCATGAAGAGTCATCAAAATCAGGTTCAGAAAATCCGGGGATTTCCAAACGGGCATCGTAATGCTGACCATGACGCAATTCGTTGTATGTCACAGGACTGTCATGAACAACCCAGCTGTTATCACTCTTCGCAATAACATTGCCGTCAACGACGATATCGCACAACATCTTCGGATAATCCCGCCACGGAGCTTTATCAAAACTCCATTTGGCGACACTGCAGTTGAATAAACCGTTTCCCAACAGAACTGCAACCGCATTTCTGCCCTGTCTGAGCAGATGAGAAACATCATATCTGATGAAACTTACATGGCGGTCAAATTGAGTAACTCCCGGAGCAAGTACTCTGTCATCAGCTTTTTTTCCGTTGACATAAAGTTCAT
>JAZQYS010000221.1:0-3362 GCA_045633645.1 Victivallaceae bacterium
TTTTTGCGCGTTCCCATAATTGGCTGACCGGCGGTTTGCTGCGGAAGGTGTCGCCGTGGAAATAACTGTGACTGCAGAGAGTTCCGTCAAATCCGGCATAATCAACTCCCGGAAGTGCTGCGCTGCGGCCGGTGAATTCCGGGGAAACCGACGGCATATTGAACATGGTAACGGATAATTCCGGACGGCACTCTTTTACGGTTTTAACCAGGGTTCCGATATATTCAAGCATACTGTTTCTTGCATCGTCCTCCGTTCCCGGATGTCCGTATTTTGCAATAGTTGCCGGGTGACTGCTGGGAGTTTCTGCACATTTGGGTTCGTCAATGATGATACCGTCACAGTCAAAAGTTGTGACGATCATTTTGAAAAAGTTTTTGGTTGCCTCAACAACTTCAGGCACATCCACACATGAACAGCCGTGACCGGGAACATTCCATTCCTGATGAGCAACCGTCAAGCCGCCCGCCATGAAGGGGGCGCCGGCAAAACGTCCGGCAAAGCGGCTGGGAATCAGCAGGACTTTGAGTCCGTGTTTGTGCGCCATGGCAATCTGTTGTTCAATTGTCCGCATGGCATACATTTCTTCACTTTCAGAGAAAGAGAGGTCAACTGCATCAAAACCGCTGTCGCGCATTTCACCGAACATTTTATCCCAGTGAGAGGGGATTACGGTCCAGTTTCCATAAGAAAGTGTGTAGGCTGAAAGAAGCATTTTTGTCCTTGTTTATTTGATTTTATTAAAAAAGTCTATTTGCATTTTATTCATTACATGAGTATATTATACCTGATTTTTAAGTGTGATACAATATGTGTCATGTGGACTTTTTGTTCTTTTGTGTTGCAGAATTTGTTATGTCGATCATTTGGTTTGATACAGTTCCCCGGTTGTCGCCCCGGATTGAGCCGTTGACCCGTGCGGGATTTCTGCCTGAGAAAAATTATCCCGTTGAGCGGGTCTTTGACCACATGGCATTTTCTTACCGGACAGGCGCGCCGGATGTGGAGTTTAAAATACTTTGGCGTGGACGGGAAAAAATCATCCGCCGCCCGCACTGTATGCTGATGCTTCCCGGAGAGTACAGTTTGACAGAGCCTTTAAAACCCTGTAACGAACTTTATTTTGTCTTTGAAAATCCAGAGCGTATTTTTGGCGGAAAAATGCCTGAGCGCGGTGATTTCGGGCTTTTTTTTCCGCCGGAAGATTCGCTGTTTTTCAGTTATGAGGAATTGTTCCGCAAGCTGTTGGCGTATCCGCTTTCGTCGGCATTGTGTACCCAGCTTGACTGTCTTGCCCTTGCTATGCTCGGTTGTACATTTTATAATGGGAATTCCGGAACTTTGCAGACGCCCATTGAAAAAATCGAAGGATATATCAACAATCACTATTCTGAAGATATGGATTTTGCAGTTCTTGCCAACCGTTTCGGTTTAAGTTTTACGACGTTCAGACGTTTATGGAATATGCGCCATGACCGCCCGCCCGGAGCGACGGTTCTGGCGTTGAGGAATCGTCATGCACAGGAACTGCTGTTGAATATGCAGCTTTCCATCGGCGAAGTTGCCGCATTGGTCGGTTATCCGGACCCCCGTTACTTTTCCCGCTTTTTCCGGCGCTGCAACGGCGTGACACCCGGTGAGTTCAGAGAAAAAATGTCTGCGGAGCAAAGCGTTCCGCAAGATGAATAAAATAAAACGAAGATAAAAGGAATTTTTTATGTGGATAAAAGGTGATTTACACGTCCATTCAAATTGTTGCCATGACGGAACGCTGCCCGTCGCTGAAATCGTGGAACGCGCCCGGGAGTATTGCGACTTTACCGCTATTTCCGGCCATTGCAGAAAAGTCGAGTTTCCGCGTATCGAACAGCAGCATGCCGAAGTGCTTAAAGCACGTCAGAAATTTGATATTCCCATTTTCTGTACGGCTGAAACGGAGTTTCCCATTCCCCGCCACGTGATGTTTGTGACGACGCCGGAAGACCGGGAACTGGAACTTCAGCGCATGGTCAGTGAAAGATTTTGCCGTTATGAAGGCAATGAGGGAATCGAAAGGGCGATGGAGGAACTGCGTTTCGTTGAGGAAAACTGGAAAGACAACTGTTTTATGATCTTCAACCACCCCAATTCTCCGGATGTTCCGGGTGAGGCTTTGATGCGTCTGGCAACGTCTCCTGTTTTCAAAGTTCTTGCCTGTCAGGACCGCGGAGAACGCCGCGCACCCCAAACCTGGGATATCGGCGCAGAATGGGATCAGCTGCTTACTGCCGGATTCCGCATTTCTGCCCGCTGCGGTGCTGATTTTCACGGACACTTTACCGACGGCGGGCATGATTATCTGCCGGGTGAGTTCGTCCAGGATTGTCTTTGGGTTGAAAAAAATGATTACAAATCTATTCTCAACGCTTACAAGACAGGTTCTTTCTATACCATGTGCGGCAATCTGATGGATAATCCTGAATTTTCTGTTTCCGGGGAAAATAGCGTGCGCCAAATGCACCTTGCTTTTGACCTCAACGGAGAACTGGATAAACTTGAAGTCGTTTCCGAGGGAAAAGTAATTGCTGAATTTACAGACTTTTCAGATCATTTTGACCGGACTTTTGCTGTCCCTGACGGCAAATATTACCGTGTCCGCGGTACCGGAAAAATGCAGAAACGCTGGTATACCGAAGGAGAATTTGAACCGTTTTTCCTGCTTAATCCCATTTATTTTTGAGGTGAAAAATGCTTTTAGTCCGTCCCATCCACGAACCTGATTTTCTCAGCCGGTATGAACTGGGTGTTGAAACACATATCACCCGTGACGATATCAAAGAGGGATATGAAAAATATATTCCCTTTGTTCACGGAGTCCATCTTCCCTATAAAGATGTCAATCTTGCCGCCTTTGATCCTGAAGAACGCCGCGCCGGTGTTGAACACATTAAAAAATGTGTGGAAACCGGCAGCCGTTATCCTGTTGACCGTATGGTAATGCACCCCTGCGGAACTTTAAGTTTTCAGGGTGTTGAGTGCGGAACTTATGCTCCTGTGGTTGACTGTCTGCGGGAAATTGCTGATTTCATGGCTCAGAAAGGATTGATACTCTGTCTTGAAAACCAGCTTTACAAACCAATTGATGTGCGTGTGGTCGTCGGTTGTCACAGTGAAGAGTGGTTTCAACTTTACCATGATATCAACCGTCCGAATGTGAAACTTACCTTTGACAGCAGCCACGCCGCCAGCTGCGCCGCTGAGGAAGAAGATGATGAAAAACGTTTGAAAGCCCTGTGGCGTTATCTGGAGCACCCCGATTATATCGGACGTTTCCATTGGTCAGATTCCCGTATCACCGGCGGAGAATCTCTTTTTAATGATAT
>JAZQYS010000222.1:0-8032 GCA_045633645.1 Victivallaceae bacterium
AATTACGGTCGATTATGACGGAATCCTTTTTGCGGGTATCGATGGCAATGTGTCAGATGTGGACGTCAACGCCGGAGGTCAGGTCATTCTCAACCAGGGATTTATCAATTACCTGAATTTGTACGCAAATTCAACTTTGACTGCTGTTTCAGGCGGCAGTCTGCAGCATCTGACCATTTACGACAAGGCTGTCGTCAATATTGCGACCAATGGTTTGAGTGAATTTTCAGGCTCCACTTCCAAAGGCGGATTTGAGCTTGCCGAAAATATTTTGAGCAACTATTTTATCACTCAGGGAAGTACCTTTACCGTCAACAGCGAAAACTTTGCATTTGCTGACAAACTTTCTGTTGCAGGCAGTCTGCTTCTGGAACAGGAAACCGCATTTGACGGTACCGCCATTGATCTTGAACTGAGTTACGGCAATGAAACGCCCCATCTTTCCAGTTGGGGGAACGCTTCAGGAACTTACACGGTCACTATGCACCTTGACCTTGAGGAAGCAGCCCAAATCGGCGTGTACGCCCTGGCTGACACCACTCTTGATTCTGCGGAGCTTGAGATCAACAACGTTTCCCTCGGCTCTTTTGCCAACGGCGAAAAACGGGTCATTGAGACCGACTCAGGATCTCTCAACTACCGTCTCTACACTGACGAAAAAAGCGGCGAAACTGCTTTGTATGTCTTTGAACTTGCTCAAGAAGTGACCTTCCCTGACATCTGGCAGGAGGCTCCCGCGGAACTGCAGGGCCTCGACCACAGTGCTGTTTTGAGCGATGAAAAAGTTTACTTCGAAATCGAAAACGGCGTGGGAGCCCTGATCAACGGCGCTTCAATTGCAACTGTTTACGGCGCAGGTGATACAGCTGTTGCACAGGATGTTTATATCTATGTCACAAGCGGTGCTTTTACCATCACAGGCGGCGGCAAAACCGCTGACACCCAAGGCGATATCTACATTTACGCCGCCTCGGGTGCCACGGTCAATACCGTTGTTCTGGGCGGCGAAAACGGAACCAATATCGGCGATGCCCATCTCTATATCTGCAACAGTACCGTCAACGCCGTAAAAAGGGGCAATCTCATTGGAACTGCGAAAGTTACCATTGACAGCAAAAATTTTGCGGGAACCGTTGAAAACATCGACAAACTGGAGCTTCTGAACAACAGTTCATGGCAGATTTCTGAAGATTCTGTGCTTAAAAACGATATGAGTGTTGTCATTTCTCTTGACAACCGTTCCGTTTCCTCTGATGCGATCATTTCCGCCAGCAGCAGCTATGCACTGAACGGTACACTGGATATCGTTCCCAATGAAATGCCTGCCGAAGGAACATGGTTCCTGACTGATAATGTCGATCTTTCCGATCTGCAAATCACAGTCAACGGAAATTCATTTACCGACAATACCCTTTTCTACAACGGTTATCTTTACACTTTGCATGTTCAGGAAGATCCTTCTGCTGTCAGCGACAGTTATCTGGAGGTGGAAAGCAAATGGATCACACCCGTTTTCCCGGAAAACTGGGAAAATATGCCGGAACGACTGAGCGATATCAGTTACGCCCGGAAACAATATCTCGGCGCAGATGATATTTCTTATTCTCTGACCAACGGCATCGGCGGTGCATTGTTGAATATCACTCTGACTCAAGATCTTTTCGCAGGTTTCTCCAGCACATCTGCCTACACCGGAGACACATGGCTTTACTTTGACAATGTCAATACTGATACCGTTTTCGCCGGTGAAGACAATCTCGAAGGAACCGAAGACGATATCACTGTTTGGGCAGATATTTATGGCTCCGGCAAGGAAACACGCACAGGGGACATCTATATTGCCATTGACGGCGGTTCCTACGGCAATATTTATGCTTCCGGTTCCGGCGGTGTAACAGGCAATGCAGCGGTCAGTATCACCGGATATGCCACCGTTTCAGGCAAGATTTCCGGTGCAGGTATTTCCGGAGACCGTCTGTTACGTCTGGAAAATAGTTTCGGCAGCTACCTACTCGAAAACTTCAATCAAATCGAGATTGTCAATGACAAAGCATTGCTCTATACATCATCCGCAGAAACATACGCCCTGAATATCACGGTCGATGATCTTTCGGACTTCACGGCGGCTCCGGCACTGACAGTCGGCTCCGGAAGCTCCATGACGGTCAATGATTTGGCACTGAATCTGGATTTCGATACCAGCGCACGCGGTGACTGGCGTATTACATCCGGCGTGAACTTGAGCGATGATGCGACCATAACCGTCAATGGTGCAGACTACACCCTGGGCGATACCCTTGTGAATATCCCCAGCATGAACAAACTGGTGATCGATAAAGACGAAAATGGCGATCTGGTCCTGACCAGCAGCAAGCATGATGCCGCCTATATCGTTTATTCAGACGATGATAACTATATCACCCTCCATGACAGATTCATGGTTGATGAAAATTTCTACTATGCCGTCATTACGGAAGAGGACAGTGATATTTCCTTGAGCACATTCTCTCTCGGGGTCACCTACAAAACCGATAAAAAGGTGCAGCTTGACATCGAATCCTATTCCAAAGTCAGCTATACCACGTTCAATATCAATAACTGTGCTGAAGTTACCATCAATGCAAAAAACGTCGTAATAAAAGAGATTTACGGTTATTCTGAGGGAACGATCAACCTGAAGAACACCACCATTCTGAGACGGCTTGACACGAGAGCAGCAGATGTTAATATTTCCGGAAGCAGTAGTGTTATCCTTGATGGTATTGTCGCTTCCGACGTGACCATTTCAGGCGGACAGATCATCGGCGGGAAAGAAGGAATCACCATCAACTCCTTTACTCAGGAGGGGGGCGAAATTTACGGAGATATCACTGTTTCCGGAGATGCCACACTGAAAGGCGGCAGCATCAGTGGTGCTGTTTCCGCAAAAAATCTCACTCTTTACGGCGGCGAAGTGATCGGATCTGTTGCGGTGGATGATCTGTTGACGATCAAAAAAGACAGCACTTTCAACTGGCAGAAGCTTTCCAAAGTTCAAGCCGATGTTCTGGAAGCCTATGCCGGTTTCTCGCTTTTCGGTGACTGGAATGTCAATGAAGCGTACTCCTATGAGAGTTTCACGCTCAATGTCAACGGCGGCAGCAGTTTTTCAGCCGATGACTTCCACATCGAATCCGGCACTCTGACTATGAATTTTGATAATGCGACTGATTTCAATATCGATAAGATCTGGATCGAAGAATATGCCGCCTGGACCTTGTCTCTGAACAACGCCTCCAATATCACGATCAATGAAATCGAACGAAAAGTGGATCTGCTGGGTGGAGACGGCGAAATCAATATCTCCGTCTCCGGCGGAAGCCAGTTGACGTTTGACGACTGGAGCATCAGTTCCAACGATATGGATTTCAATCAGCTGAAGATCGATGAAAGTTCCAAAGTCACCTTCGAACGGAAAGTTAAGCTGGATTTGAGCGGCAATAATAAGGCGATCAAAAACGAAGGTACGCTGATCTTCAACGGCAATGTGGATATTTCCTGTATCAATGATGATAACGACAAGGAAGCTGAACTCGCAGAAAAAGGTGCGGAAACCATTTTCAACGGTGACAGCGAGATCAATGGTGACATCAAAGTTGCCGGAACGATCACGATCAATAATTCCGTTCGCATCGGTGACCTGATGAATATTACCAATATGGCCAATATTTGGGGTACCACCACTGTCAATACCACCAAAGATTCCAAAATCATCGTCAACGAAAAGGGCGATCTTATTCTGGGTACGGACACTTCCATGTTCGGCGATGCGACCGACTGGTATCCGCTGGATAGATGCAACGACCTGATCCAGAAAGGTGAAATATACATTTATGACGGCGGGAAACTTACCACCCGCGGCGAATGGACATTGGACAATACGCTGGGTGATGAGGCGAAAGTTTACAACTACGGCAAAGTCCTGCTGACGACGTTTTCATCGATCAAGCTTTCACAGCTCATCAGCCCGAGTGTCAATTTTTCGATGAAGGCACTCTGTTCGTCACTTGTCATTGATAAGCAGTGCGAATTTTACAACTACGGCAAACTGGAATTGGAAAGTCACTGGGAAGCCGGTATTTTTGATGCCTTGCTCGGGGGTGAGTATTTCTCTTATGATTTGAGTGAAATCATCGTCAAAGGCTCCATGTACAATGATGCCAATGCCAAGATGGATCTTTTCGGACATTTTGAAGTCCAGGGCGAATTTTACAACTACGGTACGGTCACGTGCGAAGAAGACAAAGACTCTGTCTTCTTCATTAATGACGGCGCGGTTTACAACTATGGTACCATCGTGCTGCCCTGCGGAAGAATGGCGGAAAATCAAACTCTGGCAATCGATGATCACGCCGGTCTGCGGCTCAACGATGCGGTTCTGGTCAACTATGGAACGATTGAGTTCGGCGATGAAAAAGCTCTGCTATTCCGTTCACAGGCCAACGTTTCTGTAACAGGGATCGACAAAGATTGTACAATCGAAAATTACGGTACACTTACTCTTGACGCAGCCGAATATGTTGAAATGCAGGGGGAATTGTACAACGAAGGCGTCATGACGATCGGCAGCAGCAGTCACTTTGTGGATTTCGATGCTCAGAAACTGTACATCACCAATAAAAACAAGCTGAAGATGTATGTTACTGCCGACAGTGAAATCGATTCCAAATCAACAATATATAATACCGGTGACTTGCGGATCGAAGTGGAAGAGACCAAAAACTTCTACATGAGTACAAAAGATGAAGGCGATGATGTTGTTCTCCTCAACAAGGGTTCTTATACGCATATCGGAAATCTTTATTTTGACAGCGACGGCAGAAACAAACTGAAGAATGATGTGTTTGAAAACCGTGGTTCTTTCACGCTGAAACAGGGTAAGATCCAGCTCATCGGCGATGCAGCAGAAAAAGGCGACTTTGATTACTTTGTCAGCAATTATGACTCGTTTACCTTTGAAGACTGCAGTGCACCCACTCTCATTTACGGAGGAGGTCTTTACAGTTACAGCGGAACTGTAAAATTTATCAATACAAAAGCAGATATGACAGAAACTCTGGCTGGTTCCGGTACGTTGGAACTCTGCAATTCTGATATCACCCTCGAAGGAAGCAGGTTCTCCGGTGGTGCGAACCTGAGCGAAGGAAGCCATCTGACATATCACTCCCTTACCGGCTATCATGTTGTCAATACCGGAACCGAAGGTGATATCAACGTCCTTGAACTTTCCGGATTCAGCTACATTCAGAATACCGGGAACGGAGCATTGATCCTGAATGCTGTTGCCGATAACAGCGGGTCCGCTATTGTCGTACTGACAGATGTTGCCTATTTCTCAAAAGTAACAGTGAATGTAGCCGGGGATTTGAGAACGGATTATGCGGGGAATTTTGTCACTCTTGTTCAGCAGACCCGCTCTCTGGAGTCTGAACAGAAGTTCTACATCAATTTTACCAACGAATCCGCAACGTTCTCTGTCGGAGAAGGAAAATATCTCTCCTGCGGTCAGTATATGACATTGACTCCGGAAAAATTCAATGATTATACAAATATCCTGAATCTTTCTGTCCAGAACTACATGCTTTCAGACAGAAGTGCGGTCAGATATGCCTCTGCTGAAAGCGAATTGTTTGATAGATTCTATGCTCTGGATATCTCCAATTTGAGCAAAACCGATTTTGTTATGTATGTCGGCGATCAGGATGCTGCAGGGGAAACGATCACCGCTCTGGGATATGATCAATATTACAGCCAGCAGGCCGCTGCCATCACCGGCAAGATCATCGTCGAAAATTCCTCCGTCGGAGAGATCGCTTTCAGCGATACAGCTCTGGAAATCAAGGGTGGCAGTACGGTCGGAAAAATCACCGGAAAAGATGATAACGATAAAATCACTGTCTCCGATTCTGAAAATTACCTGAAACAGATCGACCTTGCAAGCGGCATCAATACGATCACGGTCAATGGAGCTGTTTCCGAGCTTGGCTTGGAAATGAACAGCAGCGGAAAGACCACTGTTACATTCACAGCCGGATCTTCTTATGAAAATGCGCAGATCAGCCTGGCATCTTCTTCCGATGTTCAGTTGAAAGAGCTGTTCCTTGATTGGAATCCTTCAAGTTATCAGGAAGTACAGATCCTGGTTTCCAGCACCAATGACTTCTCCAATGCACAGTATGTCTTTGTACTTCAGAATGGTACGGAAGACTTTACGATCGATCTGGCACAGAACCTTTATTACAGAGTCGATGGGTTGACCGCAGAGGGCTGGGTCTCTCATATCCTCAATGATACAGTGGCACCCGATCAGGTCTGGGGATTCCATTACACCGAAACCGGTTTCGTCTGGGATGCCGCTTCTGATAACTGGGGCGGTAACGGTGTACAGAAATACATCATTGAATTTGCTGCCGATGAAGATTTTACTGCGATCCTCGATACTGTGGAAACCGAACAGACCCGTTATGAATACACGCTGCCGGAAGGTGTGACTATGGTTTACAGCCGGGTCAAAGCAGTTGACTATGACGGCAATGCCGGCGAATGGAGCATGATCTCCCCGAATATCGTGGATGAAACAGCACCTGCGGCACCCGGCGGTCTTACGGCGGAAACAGATCACAAAAACGTTGTTTTCACCTGGGATGAAACCACGGATGATATGACCGGGGTCAAAGAATATACTGTTACTTACAGCAGCGCAAATGAAAGTTATTCTGTTACCTTGAAAGATACTTCTCTTGCGCTGGAAGATCTAACTCCCGGCAATTGGACATGGTCTGTTCAGGCAGTGGATAATGCCGGTAATATTTCCGATGCGGCTCAGGGTGAAGTATTTGTTATTAATCCATTCGAATTTGCAGTCATCGGCAATCCGCTGCAATGGGTCAATACAGATATCATCCTCACGGCAGCTGCGGAACCCGGTCAAAGCCTCAAGTTTGCATACAGCTTCGACAATACAGAGTGGATCGAATCTTCTGTCGCCGTCATCAGCGAAAACACCACGGTTTATTTCCGCGGCGAAAATGCTCTCGGCGAAACTGTTACATACAGCATCACGGTTGACAGGATCGACAAAACTGCACCCGATGCGCCCACAGTCACTGCCGATATCACATGCGTGACAAATCAGGATGTGACACTCAGCGCAACTCTCGATGATGCCTCTGCAGTACTGGAATACAGCGTGGATAACGAAAACTGGCTGGCTTATACCGACGGCGTTGTAATGCCCGTCAACGGAACAGTTTACTTCCGCAGCAAAGACCAGGCCGGCAACTGTTCGGATACGGTCAGCTATGATGTGACCAACATTGATAAAACAGCTCCCGCTCTGGAAATCAGCAGCAATACCGCAGACTGGACCAATAATGACGTGGTTCTGACTGCAATCGCAAGCGAAGGGACGATCGAATATTTCGATGGTTCCGCATGGGTCGAAGGCAATACGCTCACCGTCAGTGAAAACGGAACCTATCAGTTCCGCGTCACAGACACAGCAGGTAACGTGACTGAAAAATCCGTTATTGTTGATAAGATCGACAAGGTTTGCTCCGAACTGACCATCAGCGGAAACAGTGCCAACTGGACAAATGAAGATATTGTCCTGACTGCTACTGCCGATGAAGGAACCATTGAATACTTCGACGGAACTGAATGGATCGTTGGCGATTCTCTGACCGTCAGTGAAAATGGAACTTATCAGTTCCGCGTTACCGACAAGGCCGGAAACATCACAGAAAAATCCGTAGTCGTCGACAAGATCGACAAAATCGCTCCCACACTGGAAATCTCCGGCAATGCGACCCAATGGACAAATCAAGATGTCATCCTGACTGCCGATACCAGCGACAGCAGCGTCGTGTTTTACAACGGCACCGCCTGGGTCGCGGGAGCAGAACAAACCGTTTCTGCCAACGGCACCTACCTCTTCCGTGTCACTGATGAAGCGGGCAATGTGACTGAAAAATCCGTCACCGTCGACAAAATC
>JAZQYS010000223.1:0-3032 GCA_045633645.1 Victivallaceae bacterium
CGGCAACTCTTCGCCCGAGCAAAACCAGACTGCGGCAGGCACCCCCGCAGGCATCAAAAATTCTCTTGAAATAATGTCAAAACATTTTATATTGACATGCAGAGAGGAGTAAAACAATGAAAAATAACAATATTTCAGGCAATCCGGGCAGAAAGATGTTTCAGATTGCTTCTTTGATCTGGTTGATGGTATTGACGGCAACTGCGTTTGCAGTGATTGCTGTAATCGCATTTTTTCCGGCAAAGGCGCAGAGCGCGCAGACAACACAATCTTTCAGAGCCGGAAGATTCGCGCTTGAAACGGCTGAAGTCAGCGTAAAAATGCTTCAGCCGTATGGCAGCAATACTCAAAAAATGCTTTTTAAAGTGGATACTGTTACCGGTGATGTCTGGACTTTACAGGTGTCAACACGAAGTCATGTCAACCCTGAAATACAATCTGCCAACTGGGTCAAAGTACAGTTGGCTGCTCCGCCTCAGACAAATATATTTCAGCAATTTTGAATTGCCGCAGAAAGTGCTTCAGCATTGGTAAAAACAATGGCGTTCCAACCGCGCTGTCTGGCTGCTTCAATCAATTCTTTGCGGTCATCCACATAGAGGGCAGGGACGCCGAAACGTTTTTCAAAGGCTTCAAACATTGCCTCTTCAGGTTTCATCGCTCCGACTTCAAAACTGTAAATGCCGTTGGGAACCATCGCTGAGGCGCGGAACATTCTGCGGACAAGTTTCAGATGACGGGCTGAAATATCTGAGAAAAAGACCGGTTGGATATTGAACAGCGGAAGCATTGAAATCAAGTCTTCCATCCCCTCCACCGGCTGAACCAGTATGGAATCAAAATTTTTTTCAAGTTCCTGTCGGGATTTTGTTTTATCAGGAGCATATTGCTGAAACGCTGTCCAGAATTCATCTTCGGTCAGGCGTCCGCACTCGTATTCTCTTGCCAGAAACATCACTTCCTGCGGAGGTGTTCCGGTAAATCCGGCTTTTGAGTAGCAGCCGTTGTGGTCGATTTGAATGCAGACGTTTCCGATATCAAGAGCAATGTATTTCATAATAAACTTTTTTCCTTTTGTGATTTTTGAGTAATGTAACAGAAAAAGTCTGAAAAATCAAGTTTGGAACTGTCATTTTTATCTCATTACTTGCATTTTTTCTTTTTGGGTGTATTCTATATCAAAAACACTCACAGGATTTTGTATATAAAATGATGAATTGGAAACAGCTCCTTTCTCCGAAACGTGTCGGAGACCCCGATCCGGACAGGGGATATTCTTCTGAACGTTCTCCCTTTCAGCAGGACTTTGACAGAATCGTTTTTTCCGGCGCATTCCGCAGACTTCAGGATAAAACTCAGGTTTTTCCGCTGGTCAAAACCGATTATGTCCGTACCCGCTTGACACACAGTCTTGAAGCAAGCTCCATCGGACGCTCCCTCGGAACAGCTTGCGGCGCATTTATCGCCAAAAATTTTGATATCGGCAGTATGCACCCGTCAGATGTCGGCGCAATCGTTGCTACCGCCGCCCTCGCTCACGATATCGGTAATCCTCCCCTCGGTCACGCCGGCGAAGAAGCCATCCGTCACTGGTTTGTCAACAGCGAATCCGGCAGATTTTATCAGAGGACTCTTTCCCGTGAACAGATTTCTGATATTGAATTTTATGAAGGCAACGCGCAGGGATTCCGTGTCATCACCCGGCTTGAAATGCCCGACCGTCCCGGCGGTATGCGGTTGACGGCTGCCACGTTGGGCGCATTTGCCAAGTATCCGACTGCCTCTCCCCTTTCCGGCAGACCCTCTGGTATTTCCGGTAAAAAATTCAGTTTTTTCCAGACTGAAAAAAATACCTTCCGCAAAGTTGCCGATACCTGCGGTTTGATTCAGGTCGGCGAATGGGCGTGGAAACGTCATCCGCTGGCGTATCTGGTCGAAGCCGCCGATGATATCGCTTATCTTATCGTTGATTTTGAAGATGGTCACCGTCTCGGACTTGTGGATTATCATGAACTTGAAGAGCGTTTTCTTGAAATCATCAATTCTCCCAGAACTGAGGAATACGTTAAACAACTGGAATCCCCCGTCCGCAAAGCAGAATTTCTGCGCGCCAAAGCCATCGGCGTTCTAATCGGCAAAGTTACCAGCGCGTTTATTGATCATCATGATGAGCTTATCAACGGTGAACTGGAGCAATCCCTGACTGATTATCTTGATTGCGCTGAAACTTTACACAAAATACGCAAACGTAGCGCCAGCGGTATTTACAATCACCGCAGCGTCGCTGAAGTCGTCGGCGCAGGTTTTGAAATGGTGTCCGGGCTTCTTGATGTGTTTGTCCCCTGCGTTGATGAACTTGCCCGCGAATACAAAGGTGGCTCCCCCGCAAGTTACCGCAGCAAGCGTCTCGCCGCTATGTTGCCGTTCTACACCGTCGAAAGCGAAAACGAATTCTGGCTTAACGAAACTTATTTCCGTTTAATCGGTATCCTTGATTTCGTTTCCGGTATGACCGACAGTTACGCCGTCTCTTTACACCAGAAACTCAAAGGCATCTCTCTTTAAACTTTTTTTCCCGGGTCCGGTTTTTTTTCAGGTGAAAAAAAGCTTGGCAAAAAAAGCCGTGTAGCGGTCGGGGGCGTTGCCCGACCGTTTAAGGGAAGCGTCCCTTAAAAATCCCTCACAGACTTGCCCGTGGGTATTTTTTGCCGGTTTTACCCAACGGTAAATCTGCCCCTGAGCCAACCAAAACAGCGCCCCGCAAACCCACGGGGTATCACATGACGCCCCACCATAATCTTATAAGTCTTATAAGTCTTATAGGTCTTATGCAAGCGCCACACCCACGCAACACGCATACCGCCGTTGCTATCAAGCAAGCAAAGCATTACCCAACGGCAAATCTGCCCCCGAGCCAACCCAAACAGCGGCACAGGCAAACCCACGGGGTATCACATGGCGCCCCACCATAATCTTATAAGTCTTATAAGTCTTATAGGTCTTATGCAAGTGCCACACCCACGCAACACGCA
>JAZQYS010000224.1:0-1371 GCA_045633645.1 Victivallaceae bacterium
TATTTGGATTCCTGTTTGTTTTCTTCACCGTTTTCAGGTTTTTTCCAGCGTTTGGGCGCAGGACGGACGGGCGGAATGACCTTTACCTTAAAGGAGTTTCTGCCGAGAATACGCAGAACACCGTCAATAAATTCCGAATCAGGTGTGACATCAAATCCCGCCTCAATGAAAATCACCGAGTCGTCTTTTCTGACAAAACAGAGCATAAGTTTGACGGAGCCGGGATGTTTCTTGGCAAGTTCAGCCAGTTCCTGCTGTTTTTCAGGAGAAATCTTATCTTCAAAGATATGCAGATAAATTTCTTCACTGAAACGCCCTGCCGCCTCAGTCAGAGGCAGGATTTTTTCGACAACCACGCGCGGACGCTCATTTTCATCACGTTTACTTACGGTGATTTCAAGCAGCAGCGGCGTTCCCGGTGCAGTGGAAATGGCATTTTTCTCCATCTCCTTGAGGGCTTTTTCATAAACCATACATTCACAGGAGGCGTCAAAGTCCTCAATGGTTAAAATGCCGAAAGGTTTATTATTGAGCTTGCTCATCTTTTTGGTAAAACCGGAAACCATACCCGCCAGACGCATGGCAGTACCGTCCGAGGCATCTGCAATCATACGGATGGGCGTTCCGAAAATACTTGCCAATTCCCGGTAAGGATCAAGGGGATGTCCTGAAACATAGAAACCGAGAAGTTCCTTTTCTGTCTTGAGAATGTCATCCCAGTCAAATTCAGGGATATCCGGAATGGGAATGGTACAGGCATCATCCGGATCATCATCTCCGCTGAGCAGATCAAACAAAGAGCCCTGTCCGGCGGCTTTGTCTTTGGCGCGCTGCGCGGCAAAAGCCATCATGGGTTCAGCGATTGCAAGAATCTGTGAACGGCGCAAACCCAGTCCGTCAAGAGCACCGGCACGGGTCAAGTGTTCCAAAGTGCGGGAGTTGACATCTGTTCCGCAGCGTTCGCAGAAATCCTGGAAACTGGTGAATACACCCTCTTTCTCGCGGTTTTCAATGATTTTTGAAGCGGCAACTTCGCCCATACCCTTGATGGCTCCCAGTCCGAAACGGATTTTTCCGGAGTCAACAGAGAAACTGATTCCGCTGGAGTTGATATCCGGCGGCAGAACACTTATACCCATCTCACGGCAGGCGGTAATCAGGAACGCCAGTTTTTCGGCGTTTTCAATTTCACTGGTCAGCACCGCCGCCATGAATTCCACAGGATAATTCGCCTTGAGATAAGCCGTCTGATAAGAGACCACACCGTATGCGGCGGAGTGGGATTTATTGAAACCGTATCCGGCGAACAACTTGATTTTTTCCCAGATAACTTCAGCCAGTTCGGCGGAAATATTGTTGGTCTTGGCACAG
>JAZQYS010000225.1:0-2974 GCA_045633645.1 Victivallaceae bacterium
GTCCGGGGACCGAAAGTCATCAGAGAAATATTGACTCCTGCGGCTTTACATTCGGTCAAAATCAATTCTTTGTATCTTTTCCAGCCGTAATCGTAATGGACGATCAGGGTGTTCATATTCAAACTTTTCATCCGGCGGATAAAGGTCTTGAGCTGTTCCGGCGTATGGCGCAGAATACTTTCGCACAAATTGAAACCGCGGATGGCAAAGGGGGTGTTTTTTTCAAGACGGATCATGACAGGTTTCCTTTATAATGAAACATTTATTGTTTTAAAAACTTTTTTCATCAGGGTGGAGAAAGCGTAATCAGACAGTTTTTCAGGAGAAACAAAGAGACCTGTTGAACTGAAATTGTCAGGGCAGGGGGAACTGCTTTTATAAAAATCCAGCGATAAATCAATATGGGTGAATATGTGACGCACTTTATGGGGAAGTTTCTGCCAGTTGGCTTCAAAGGGAAAAGTACCGTCCTCCGACCAGGGCAGCTCCCAGAGACCGGAGAGCAGACCGCTTGACCGCTTGCGGATAAAAAGTTCCCCTTGAGCGTTGGTCAGAATGAAAACACTTCCGTTTTTTTTCTTTTTCTGTGTTTTTTTCAACACCGGGATAGTTTCCTGAATCCCCTTTTGACGGGCAAGGCAGTTTTCATGCCAGGGACACTTGTCACACTGCGGCGCAGCGGGCGTACAGACGGTTGCGCCCAAGTCCATGATGGCAGAGGCGTAATCCGCACCGTGCTCAGGGGGCGTTAACTTTTGGGCAAGCGGCGTTATTATATCTCTGTCAACTTCTTTTTCAATACCGTAATAACGGGCAAGCACGCGGATAACATTGCCGTCCACCACCGTTTCGGGCAGGTTGAAGGCAAAGGCACAGATACTTGAAGCCGTGTAAGGACCGATTCCCGGCAGTTTCAGGAGTTTTTCGCGTTCAGAGGGGAAAATGCCGTTGTATTGTGCTGTTACTGCTTTGGCACACTCGTACATCTTTTTTGCCCGGGTATAGTAGCCCAGCCCCTGCCACAAAAGCAGAACGTCATCAACGGAGGATTCCGCAAGACTTGTCAACGTCGGAAAACGCTCCATCCACTTTTCAAAATAGCCGCAGACGGTTTTGACTGTCGTCTGCTGGAGCATAATCTCCGATACCCAGACAGCGTAAGGGTCAGAGTGTGCGCCCCGGACTCTCCAGGGAAGGGTTCTGCCGTTGATCTTGTACCAATCAAGCAGAAGTTGTGTTTCAGCAGTTTTCATTCAAGGGAAATGAGTTGATAATTTTTTGAACCCAGTCCGATTTTTTCGGCGTAGGCAAGCTGTTCGTATCCGCGGAAACGTTTTCCCTGCCGGGCGCAGGCATCAAAAGCGGCAGTGTCAGCGGCAACGGGGTCGGTTGAAACAAAAATGCCGATATCTTTTGTCGCTTTGAACATCGGAACAGGTTCGCAGTCGCAGCCCCGGGTGATGTTGAGAGCAAAGACAAAATAGATATTCTTTCTGCCCGAATGTGCGGCAAGAGCGTATTCCACCAGTTTTTCACGGAAGAATTTTCCTTTGAAAGCGGCGTTGAGCAGTCCCTTTAAACTTAAAATGGAAACGGCATGATTGCGGCAGGCAGAGTAACACGCACCGCACCCGAGACACTTTGAACTGTCAATTACCGGCTTGGGTTCAAGGGTGATTGCACCGACTTGACAGCGTTTGAGACACAGACCGCATTTTTTGCAGAACCATTTGCGGATACGGGGTTTGACTCCGAGATGCATTGCCATTTTTCCGCCTTTTGAGGCAAATCCCATGCTCAACTGCTTGATGGAGCCGCCGAAACCGGCAAGCGCATGACCTTTGAAATGGGACATGACAAGAAGTTGATTGTATTCCTCAAAACCTTTCCCAAGATGACACTGTTTGAAGTGTTTGCCGTCAATGGCAATCAGGTAAGACATTTCTCCGTTTTCACCGTCAGCAACCGCAAAAGGAATACGGGTGAATCCGTGATCTGCCGCAAGACGGGTGTGGGCGGCTTTGTTGCCTCTTTTTCCGCCGTAAAGCACACTGGTTTCAATGAAGCAGGAGCGGATACTGCGCTTTTCAAGAACATCTATGACACCATTGTAGCACTCAGGACGGATAAAGGTGCGGTTCCCTGCCTCTCCGCAATGGACTTTGAGGGGGATACATTCTGAAAGAGCGATGTTTTCAGCTTCAACAATATGCTCCAGAAGTTTTGCTGCGGCAGAAGAAATTTCAGCGTTGTCCGCATCGGCAAGGGGGATAAAATAAACATTGGACATAAGTAAAAAATCCTATTCTCTGATAACTTTATAAGGCAGGGATTCCAGAAACATTCTGCCGTAACTTTTGGTAATGACTCTGCGGTCAAGCAGAACGATCACGCCCTTGTCGGTACGGCTGCGGATCAACCGCCCCGCACCCTGACGGAATTTCAGAACCGCCTCCGGCAGACTGTATTCTGAAAAAGAACTTTTGCCCTGCGCTTCAATGCGCTGCATTCTTGCGGCAATCAGCGGGTGTCCGGGAGAGGCAAAGGGTAATCTTGTGAGAATGACGTTGCTCAGAGCTTCGCCCGGCACGTCCACTCCGGTCCAGAAACTGTCGGTGCCGAAAAGAACGGAGTCCACATCATCGCGGAATTCATTCAACATCTGGTTGCGGGTTAATTCTCCGCCCTGAACAAGCAGTTTCCATCCCTTTATAAGGAAAGGTACTTTCAGCGCATCGGCGCAGCTGCGCAGGGCGTGGTGACTGGTGAAAAGTACAAAAGCTTTTCCGTCAGTCAACTCCACATATCTTGGAATTTCTTCGACCAGAGCGGGAATAAATTCACTGCTGGCGGGATCGGGCATCTTTTCTGAAACGTAAATCGTTGCCTGTTCGGGAGAAAAGGGGGAATCCAGTTTGAGGGTTTTTCCGCCGTGAAAACCGGTTCTTCCCGTAAAGTAATTGAAACTGTTGCG
>JAZQYS010000226.1:0-3384 GCA_045633645.1 Victivallaceae bacterium
CTACTCTATCCACTGAGTTACCGGGCCACACATATATGCAGTATATATAATATGACAGATAAATAGCGATTTGTCAAGGCAAAAGTTCAAAAATCTTTTTATTTGATGCACAAACTTTATCCGCGGTATCAAATTTTTGCAGAATTTCCGCTGTTTTTACCTGAATTCCGCCAACGGCGTCCGATTCACGGACACGGTCAAGAAGAAAATTGCAGTCCTGAACGGTCACTTCTTCAGGCGGCAGTGCCGGAAGATAATCCGCCGGGGCATTCTTCTGTGCCGCTGTCCGCAGGATCAATCCGCAGTCAAGCAGCACTTTAAGTTCTTCACTCAGACGCATACCTGAAACTTGAGTCTGCTCCAACAGTTCCGCAACGCTGCTTGCGCCATTGCCCGTTTTGAATTTGCGGTAAATCAATGCCGCAACTGTCAGCTGCAGAATACGGCGGGTGCGGAGAGGTATCGCTGAGCCGGAAACGTCATCAAACAATCCCGAATCAAGATTCTGACCCACAAAACCGATTTCCGCTCCGAAAAGCGCAATCTGCCAGGACCACTGCATCCAGATCAGAAACAAGGGCAGTGCTGCAAAACTTCCGTAAATGCGGTTGTAACGGTAGATGGAGCCTTGCAGATAAAAGAAGCCGTCCTGCAATGCCTGAAACAACAGACCCGCCACAACGCCAGCAAACAGTGCAGGCAGCACCCGGACTCTGGTGTTGGGTGAAGTTAAATAAACCAGAAAAAACAATCCGATAATCAACACCAATGGCGTCAGATTGCCCGCAAGACTGAATAAATATGCCGGCGCGCTGCCCAGAAAGGAAATTTTTTGACTCAGATTATTGAACAATGCCCGCAGAAATACGCCCGCACTGCTCAAAATAACCAGCATCACCGGAATCAAAAGCATGATCGCAAGGTAATCACTGAATTTCCGAATCAGATTTTTACGCGGCGGAAGTCCCCAGACGGCGTTGAACGCTTTTTCAATATTGCCTGCCAGCCACATTACTGTCCAGAACAATGCAATCACACCAACGCCGGCAACCAGTCCGCCGCTTGATTGCTTCAATGTCGTGTCGGCAAACTGATAGACGTATTTGAGAAGTTCCTCATGTTGGGAAAATCTTTCATTCAGCACCAGACGCAGGCGCGTTTCAATATCAAACCCCTTGGCGATACCGAAAGTCAATGCCGCCAGCGGAACAATTGCAAACAATGTGTAATAAGTCAGTGCCACCGCACGTTGATTGTGCTGGTCCGCACCGTACCGCCGGGCACTCAGAAAAAGCACCCGGCCCGCATAGATGAATGGTTCCGCCAGTTTTTTCAGCATGGATTTTTCCTGTTATTTCTTTTTGTTCCAGGAGTCTTTCAAACTTACAGTACGGTTGAACACCATCTTTCCCGCCTTTTCGGTGTCGGGATCAACGGCAAAGTAACCGGTACGCTCAAACTGCACCACATCTCCGACAGCAAGTTCGCCCAGCGCAGGTTCCAGATAACCCGTGACGGTCTTGACGGAGTCGGGATTAAGCTGCGTTAAAAAGTCCACCTTTTCGCCGTTTTCCAAACCGGGGAACTCCGCCGTGAACAGGCGGTCGTAAAGGCGGATTTCAGCCTCAAGTGCCGTGTCGGCGTTGACCCAGTGAATCGTTCCCTTGACCTTGCGTCCGTCAGGAGAAGAGCCGCCGCGGGTTTCAGGATCGTAACTGCAGAGAACTTTGGTCACGTTTCCATCGGCATCAGTTTCATAGGATTCACACTTGATGTAA
The DNA here is from genome assembly GCA_045633645.1 of Victivallaceae bacterium. Taxonomy (GTDB): domain Bacteria; phylum Verrucomicrobiota; class Lentisphaeria; order Victivallales; family Victivallaceae; genus UBA1784. Next base: position 1,779 of record JAZQYS010000226.1, read on the forward strand.
TATCCGTAGCGCAGACGCACCTCTTTGCCCGGAGCCAGACGGAAGTAGCCCTTGGGCGGCTCCACCATGAAGTCCGCTCTGTCAATATAAAGTTTTTTGCCGAAAGCAAGCGCTCTGCTGCCGGCTTCGGGATCTTCGGGATTGTTGACAGCGGTCAGCGGCTCTACCGGCGTTTCAGGATAGTTGATGATTTCCACCGGAAGCGGGTCCAGAACTGCCAGAAAACGCGGCGCAGTAGCGTTGAGTTCTTCTCTTATGCTGTTTTCCAGACGGACCATATCGGTCACACCGTCAAATTTTGTGATACCAACACCCTTGATGAAGTTTCTGACGGCGGCGGCGGGAACACCTCTGCGGCGCAGTCCGCTGATGGTGGGCATACGCGGATCATCCCAGCCGTTGACGTGGTTTTCTTTGACCAGCTGCAGAAGTTTGCGTTTGCTCATGACGGTATAGTTGAGGTTCAAACGTGAAAATTCAATCTGGCGCGGACGGTGCGGATAGTCCAGCGTTTCCAGCAGCCAGTCGTAGAACGGACGGTGGATTTCAAACTCCAGCGTACAGAGTGAGTGGGTAATTCCTTCAAAAGCATCTTCCAGCGGGTGCGCAAAGTCATACATCGGATAGATGCACCACTTGTCCCCGTGACGGAAATGGTGTTCCCTGCGGATTCTGTACAGCACGGGGTCACGCATATTGATATTGGGACTTGCCATATCAATTTTTGCACGCAGAACCATGGCACCGTCTTCAAACTCTCCGTCTCTCATGCGTTGGAACAGGTCAAGGTTTTCCTCAACACTGCGGTCACGGTTGGGGGAGTTTTTTCCCGGCTCCGTCAGGTTGCCGCGGTACTGTTCCCATTCTTCAAATGAAAGATCGCAGACGTATGCCTTGCCGCGTTTGATCAGTTCAACGGCGCATTCGTACATGCGTTCAAAGTAGTCACTGGCAAAATAAATGCGTTCCTCAGGATCAAATCCCAGCCATTTGACGTCCTCGATGATGGAGTTGACGTATTCATAGTTTTCTTTGGTCGGATTGGTGTCATCCATACGCAGATTGCATTTACCGTTGAATTCATCGGCAATACCGAAGTCCAGACACAGGGCTTTGGCGTGTCCGATATGCAGATAACCGTTGGGTTCCGGAGGGAAACGGGTCATCACATTTCCACCGTGTTTTCCGGCTTTGACCTCTTCTGTTACAATCGCACGGATGAAATCCACCGGTGCTTCCGCTGCTTCGTTTATCATATCTGACATGATTTTTAGTATCCTTATATTAGAGAATGACAAAACTTTCGGTAATTAATATAACTCTTCTTTTATTTTTTTTCCACTTTTATCAACATAGATTTGACAAATATTGTTTCAGCGTATATATTATTAGACATGAGGTGCCAATGTAGCTCAGTCGGTAGAGCAATTCACTCGTAATGAATAGGTCATCGGTTCGATTCCGATCATTGGCTCCATTTTTTTTGTCTTGATTTCCCGTGCCACCGTGAGAATTGCTTTGATATAATCTCAAAAACAACTTGCAAAATAAAATTTTGCCGTTGTTTTTGTGCTTATAGCGCGCTTTGCTGATTGTCTTGACAGCC
>JAZQYS010000227.1:0-1001 GCA_045633645.1 Victivallaceae bacterium
GCTACGCCGCGGCAAGTCACGATATACCCTGAGGGTTTGCTTTTTCGCAGTGCGGACATGATTTGGCAGGGGTGGTGGGGTATAATATAAAAACAAAATTTTTACAGGAGGTCCTTATGGCATATTTTGTTCGCTTGAAAGAAGCGCAGATCATGGAAGAAAAAGCGAAAGCGACAGAGCTGATCAAGAGTTTTGTAAAAGAAAAACTTTCGGGAGATTTAAGCAACTGGCTGAACTTTGATTGTTTTTCTTTGCGCGAGATGGGGAAATTCGGCTGTCCTGATCGGCAGTTTGACTGTGATGATACGGAACTTATGCAAGCGGTGTATGTGCTGTTGTGGGCGGATGATTTTCCCGGCTTATCTTCAGGAAATCTTGGTACGGGTAAACTTTACCGGGGAGATACGCTCAATACATTCCATACGATGTTCGGGCGGGAAATGCCGGATCGTCCGGGATATTTTGCAGGCTTGGAAAAATATTCTCCGACCGACAGTTTGCGGGAGAGGGTGCGCATTTTCAGAAACCGTTCTGCGCGGTTGGGAAACTTTGCGGTACTGCCCAATCTGGCAGTGGACGGAGACACACTCAATACCTTGCGGGGATGTTCGTGTCTGCGGGACTATTTTGACCGTTTCCTGCAGTTGATACAGAATGCTCTGACGGGCAAAGAATACCTTGAAGAGTTCCGCCCGTTAATGGAAAAAAACAAAGACTTTTTCAAAAACTTTGAGGGTGAAGACGGCTTCCGGCGCTGGGCGGAAATATCATTGTTTCATGATTATCTGGAAAATAATAATCCGGCGGAAAAATATCCTCAGGTAAAAGAAATTTTTCAGATGAATTACCACTGGTTTTGTCCCGATGACCGTGAAAATTATTTAAAGGCGGCAGAAATTTATCTTGAACGGGCTGATGAAATTATTACAAACCGGACAAATGCCATGCTTGGAGCACTCTCTCAACTGCTGTGAGAAGGTGGCAGGGGGGGCGGCAGGGTA
>JAZQYS010000228.1:0-2853 GCA_045633645.1 Victivallaceae bacterium
ATATACCCTCAACGGCATTGCCGGTAAAGACGGCAGATGGCGCGTTGTGCTGCCCGCTTTGAAAACCTCAAAAGTGGGGCGCAGCATGATTCTTCAGGGGAAAAACAAAAAAGTTACGCTGAAAAATATTTTAACGGGTGAAGTCTGGTTCTGTTCAGGTCAGTCCAATATGCATTGGAAACTTCACCAGAGTCTGAACGGCAAGGAAGTTGCTGCGCAAAGCAATTATCCTTTGATCCGCACGCTGGTTGTTGACGGCAACACATCGGCAGTGCCTGTGGAAACGTTCAAATCTTCCTGGCGTTCAATTACTCCCGCCAATGCCGGAAAACTCTCGGGTGTCGGTTTCTATTTTGCCAGAGAACTTCACCGGAACTTGAATATTCCCATCGGTCTGGTCTGTGTCACCAGAGGCGGAACTATGATTGAACCCTGGACTCCTGCCAGTGCCTGGGATGCGTATCCTGTTGTAAAAGAGCAGGTGAAAAAAGTTTATAAGAGAATTCCCGGACAAAAGCCGCGTTTGCAGGACAGTACTCAGAATCAGCCGCATTTGATTTACAATGGAGCTGTTCATCCATTGCGGCACATTACTTTCCGCGGTGTGATCTGGTATCAGGGATGTTCCAATGTTTGGAATGATACAGAAGAGATTTATTTTCTCAAACAGAAAGCTCTTTTTGAAGGCTGGAAAAAGGCTTTCAATGCGCCTGAACTTAAATTTTATCTGGTGCAGCTGGCACCGCTCAAACGTCCGGCGCAATACGTTCAGAAACACGTTGACATCTGGCTGGCGCAGCAGAGATTTGCGGATTCTGATAAAAACGTGAAAATGGCGGTCATCAATGATGTGGGAGACTTGAAAGATATCCATCCCGTCAACAAGGAACCTGTCGGCAAACGTCTTGCCGCCTTTGCCCTTAAATATGATTACGGAAAAAAGGTATGTGCAGACTTTCCGCGTATAAAAAAGGCTGTCTGCAAAGGTAAAACTGTTGAACTTCTTTTCAGTAATGCCAACGGATGGAAAACCACTGACGGTAAAGCTGTTCAAAATTTTGAAATTACCGGAAAGGACGGCAGATTTTATGCGGCAAAAGCAGAAATTTCAGGAAAAGTATTGAAAATTTCTTCTCCGCAGGTTGATAAGCCTGTTGCCGTCCGTTATATGTTCAATGCCTGCAAACTCGGTAATCTGCTGAGCGATACCGGACTGCCCCCGGGAACTTTTGAAGTTCACGGAAATTTTCCGCTATAGGAGATAGCCAGACCTCAAATAGAGAAAAATGCTCAAACCGGAATTTCCGGATTTGGGCATTTCAAGTTCTATTTTAGAGTATTGTTACGCCAGCATACCTTTGTCTTTATTTTCAAAGATCTTTTCGCTGGCGGCATCGGCAAAACAGATAACGTCCGGTAAATTGCGCACATTTTGAAAAACAAGGCTTGAAAAGAGCCTGTTTCTATGATTGATTATAATAACCACAAAACAAACAATCATAAAAGGAAACAGGCTATGGGAAATGTAACGCAAAAAAACGAAAAGTCAATCTCTGGGGCGATAAAAATTGACGAAAAAGAGATCGGAGACCATCTGAACCAACTTGTTCGGCAATCGGTAGAGGACACAATCAACAGTTTGCTTGATGCCGAAGCAGATGCCATTTGTAACGCAACCCGTTATCAGCACAGTCCAGATCGCCTTGACAGCCGTGCCGGCTCCTATAAACGCAAACTGCTGACGACATCCGGCGAGGTTGAGTTAACAGTTCCCCGTTTGCGGAGATTACCCTTTGAAACTCAAATCATCCAACGCTATCAAACAAAGCAGAGTTCGGTTGAAGAAGCTCTGATAGAAATGTACCTTGCCGGTGTTTCAGTCCGTAGAGTGGAAGACATAACCGAAGCACTTTGGGGAACCAAAGTCAGTTCCAGTACCGTAAGTGATCTCAATCAAAAGATTTACAGCAAGATAGAATCTTGGCGGATGCAGCCCATCCACGGGGAACATCCATACATTTTTGTTGATGGCGTTTATCTTAAACGCAGTTGGGGCGGAGAGGTACAAAATGTTTCCGTACTTGTTGCCATCGGCGTAAACGCTGAAGGGTATCGAGAGATTTTAGGTGTTGCCGAAGGCAGTCGCGAAGATAAGGAGTCTTGGAGCAATTTCTTCCGTTATCTGAAAGACCGTGGTTTAAAGGGCGTCAAATTGGTTATTTCAGATAAAGCCTCCGGACTGGTTGATGTCTTGGGTGATTTCTTTCCTGCGGCTAAATGGCAACGCTGTGTAGTTCATTGGTACAGAAATGCTTTTAATAAATGTCCGCATAAACATGTAAAGACAGTTGCAGCCATGCTGAAGGCGATACACGCCCAGGAAGATAAAGAGGCGGCAAGACAAAAAGCTGTTCTTGTTGCTGATAAACTGCGGGGAATGAAGTTAGACTCTGTTGCAAAGTTTGTGGAAGACAGCGTAGAAGAAACTCTTTCTTATATGGATTTTCCCTATGAACATTGGGTGAAAATCAGAACAAACAATGGTTTGGAACGAATCATGAAAGAGATTCGGCGACGAACAAGGGTTGTGGGCAGTTTTCCGGATGGCTATTCTGCAATGATGTTAGTTGGAGCAAGATTAAGACATATTTCCACAACAAAATGGGGAACTCGTCAGTATCTTTGCACTTGCAAAATTTACGAACAAGGTGTAATTTAATGGAGCTAACAGGCTCCGCCTACACAAAACGACCTGCTCCTCCGGAGCTTTTGGGACGGTCGTTTTGTTACGGCTGCGCCTGAAGCACGTGGGATAATCAATCTAAAATGTGCGCAAAACTTCGGACACTACCG
>JAZQYS010000229.1:0-2743 GCA_045633645.1 Victivallaceae bacterium
GCATACTTCAGTGGTTTATTTGCGAATCCGCCGCCTCCCCGCAGGGCAAGGCGGCGTGAGACCGAAGCCGACGTTTCGGCTTTTCACCTGGAAAAAAAAGCGGTAAGGTGGTGGATGGTGGTTTCGGTGGCTCCGGCGTGCTGACGGATGGCATCACCGCCGCGCTTGCCGATGCCAAGCCGGAGGGAGTCGTCAGCGAGCAGTTTTTGTAAAGTGCCGGTCAATTGGGAGTCATCATCAACGGTGACGACGCCGTCGGCATCTTTAAGAACATTAAGAATAAAACGGAAATTGCGGAGGGTGCTGCCGGTAACAATGGGTTTATCAAGCAGGGCAGGTTCAATCAAATTGTGACCTTCATCGTGTCCGGCAAGACTCTTGCCCATGATAACCAGATCGGCAATATTGATAAACTTGAACATTTCACCGGTGGTATCAGCAAGAAGAACATCAACAGGGGAATCCGCTTTTTCGGACAGACTGCGACGGACAAAAGAGAGATTAAGTTCAGAAAGCATATCGCCGATTTCCTGCCCTCTTTCGGCATGGCGGGGAACAATAACCAACCTGAGATCGGGAAAAACTTTCTTCAACTGAATAAAACTTTCGGCGACAACACGTTCTTCTCCCGGGTGGGTGCTGACGGCAAGCAGAAAAGTAAATTTGCCGGGACCGAAATAATTTTCAACGCCGGGATCGGGGATATTTTCCGGAGGAGCCTGATCAAACTTCAAATTTCCGCAGACGATGACCTGAGCCTTGGGGGATACAGAAAGATACCTATCGGCATCAGCCTGAGTCTGAACCATAATTTTGTCAAAACAGCGGAGCAAGGGACCGAAAAACACTTTAAATCGGCGATATCCTTTAGAGGAATGATCGCTCATTCTGCCGTTGACGATGGAAACGGGAATCTGCCTTTTTTTGCTTTCCCAGACCAGATTGGGCCAAATCTCAGTTTCAAAAATGACCAACTGGGAGGGGGAAATCACATTCAAAGTCTTGCGGACAATCCATTTAAAATCAATGGGACAGAAAATAACAGCGGTATTTTCAAGACATTGCTTTCTTGCCAATTCCTGTCCGGTGGTGGTGGTGGTGGAAATGACAAACTTCATTTCCGGATGAAGGAGAGTCCACTTTTTAAGGAGAGAAAGAGCGACGACAGTTTCACCGACGCTGACGGCATGGACCCAAACGGCACCTTTGAAGGCTTTAAGTTCTTCAATGCGTTCAGGCAGAAACTTACCGAAGCGTTCACCGAAAGTACTTTTCCAACCGCCGCGGTAACGAAACTTATAAAGAAGTCCGGGAATAAAAAATAAAAATCCCAGAGGCAGAAACAAATTGTATAAAAATTTCAACATGATTCAAACGCTTTCCTGAAAATCAATCGGGGAAATGTGTCATAATATAAGAAACGGCATCCTCAAGAGAGGGAACGATTTTTGTGCAGTACCGTGCCATCCAGGGACTGCAATCTTTGTATTCAAAGGGAGAAAATGCAACAACGAATTTTCCCAAATCATGCGCTGCATAAAAAACTTCCATACTGGTTCCGATGCTGGGCTTGTTGTAGTTGACAAGCAGAATATCTGCATCACGGACATCCTGAAGATCGAACTCAACAATTTCGTTGGCACTGTCAACCTGACGGTCAACAAATTTGCGGCGCATGGGATCGAGCAGACGAAAACTGCCGTTAAAAAGTTTACCGGCAACTTCGCGCCATTCGCGGGCGGCACCGGCACTTTCATCCATGATCGGACCGGATAAATATATCGTTTTCATGATATTAAAATTCAACTTTCTCCGGAAACACCGGTTTTTTCCAACACAGAACTGATTTCCGGCGCACAGCGTTTCAGTAAATTGAGAGACAATTCAAGAGAAGCAGAAGCATTGGGACAGGCAAGAGCCTGAGCAGCAGTTTTTTCAGCTTCATAAAAGGAGATACTGCGGATCACACGGCGAACCATGGCAACAGAGGCCGGTTCCATACTCAACTCGTGAACACCGAGTCCGACCAGAAGCGGAACGAACTCAGGTTCAGCCGCCATCTGACCGCAGACGCCGACGAAAATATTATTTTTTCTTGCGGCGGCAACGGTGGAAGCAATCAATTTGAGAATTGCCGGATGCGCAGGTTTGTAAAGATAGGCAACACGTTCATTGCCGCGGTCGATTGCCATGGTATATTGAACAAGGTCATTGGTACCGATGCTGAAAAAGTCAACATGCCGCCCCAGTTCATCAGCCATGAGCGCAGCGGCAGGTGTCTCAATCATCACACCGATAACCGGATGACGGACAAATTCAACATTTTCTTTTTCAAGCTGTTTCTGAAGATCGGCAATAAGCAGTTTAACTTCAAGCACTTCAAGAACGCTGCTGACCATGGGGAGCATGATCCGCAGATTGCCGTAAACACCGGCACGGAGCAGAGCCCGGAGCTGGGTTTCAAACAAGTCGCGCCGTTCAAAAAGACAGAGTCTGATTCCACGCAGTCCGAGAAAGGGATTGGCTTCAAGACTGCGGAAAATATTGTTATCAAGTTTATCTCCGCCGATATCAAGGGTACGGACGGTAACCGGTGCATCTTCAGCCGTAATCAAAAGCTGCTTGTAAACTTCAAACTGCTCTTCTTCATCAGGCAGTTCTCTGCCGAGAAACATAAATTCAGTTCTGAGCAGTCCAACAGCAGAGGCTCCGGCAGTTTTCAATTCAGAAATATCTTCAACGC
>JAZQYS010000230.1:0-4079 GCA_045633645.1 Victivallaceae bacterium
GGCTTGCTCTTTTTAAAAAGGATACTCTTCAAGCTGAAGTCATGCTCAAAAAGAGTCTCAATTGTCACGTCAATGCCAATGCGCTTTATACTGCCGGAGCTGTATCGCTTTTCAACTTCCGCAATCCGGATTTGGCAACAGGTTATCTGGAACGAATCCGTAACGATTTGGGACTTCCCATGGTTTATCACAGCAATGCTCTGCTTGCCCGCGCTTTTGCCATCAAGGGAGAATATGCCAAAGCCATCAATTATTTTGATGAGGAATTGAAATTTTATCCGTTCAGCGCGCTTGCCTCAGGCTTGCGGCTTTCAGTTTTGCGTCAGGCAAATGCCGATGACAAGGCCATTGCCGAGGAAAATATCCGTTTTTCCGCCTTGATGAAAATGCGCGGACTGAAAGTTGAAGAGTTTTCAAAGCTCCTCCGCAATCAGGAACTGGATGATGCCCCGCTCAAAACCCGGGATGATGAATAATGACTGCTGAACAGTATATTCTGAATTTGCAGGGAAACATTTTCCCCGCCCTTGCCGTCTGCGCTCTGCTTGCACTTTTTTCTTACGGTACCGGCGGACTTATCCTCAAACAACGGGGTATCCTTGCCTTTACTTTCGGATTTGCGCTTACGGGAATCATCTCTTTTCTCTTCTTTCCTCTGCCGTACAGCAGAACAGCGTTGCAGATTGCCGCAGCTCTTGCAAGTGTATTCTCTCTGCCCGGCATATATTTTCTGTGGAAAGATTTTCTTCAAAACAAACTGCTCTTTACCGCCGGTGCAATCATTTTCATCTTTTTATCCGCCTCGGCTCTTCTGCCGCCTTATGCCTGGGATGAACAGGTTTATCAGATTGAACTGCTTTCACGTTATCTGCAGAACAATTCCAAAGCGGTCCTTGCCGACAACTCTTACAGTGCCTGGCCGGGATTCCTGCAATTTTTTCTCCTCCCGGGATACGCTTGCGGCGGGCTGAATGTCCCGCGCCTTTTCAATACACTTTTAAGTGTCCTGCTTGCGTGTTCTCTTTTTTCTGTTCTGCGGAATTACGGCGGAAAAAATGCTGTTGTTTTAACTTGTGCAGTCGTACTTTCTCCGCTGTTTTTTATTCTCAGCCGTTCTGTTTACGCCGAAAACACGGTTGCTTTGTTTCTGTTGTCGGGTTTCCTCGCCCTTTACCGTCTGCGGAAAATACCGTACAAAGCATATCTCCTTGCCGGAATCTTTGCCGGGATTGCCGTATCAGTCAAATTGACCGCTGCCGGAGGCGCAGCAGCCCTTTTCATTCTTGCCTGTACTGATAAAAAAAACAGACGTTATCTGCTGTTATTCCTCGGTGGAGTTGTTATTTCTGCGCTGCCCTTTTATCTGCGGGTATGGCTTGACACCGGCAATCCCGTCTATCCCTTTCTGTCCAATGTGTTCGGCACTTCATCCGCGGTTGAAAACTGTCATTATCAGCTGGGTTCCGCCCGTTACGGCATGGGTCCCCTCTACGGAACCGTTTTCGGCTGGCTCTCTGTTGCCTTTGCCGGAAAAATTTACGACGGTGCAACTTCCGGATTTCAGCACCTTGCAATACTCCTTGTCATCTTCTGCGGATTTTATTTCAGACGGGAAATTTTCCGCAAAAATCACATCCGCAACACGTTGATTGCTCTTGTTATCATGTATTTATTCTGGGGAATGACTTCTCAGCAGAGCCGTTTTCTCTTTCCTGGTTGTTTTCTTGCGGTTTTTCTGTGTGCGGTGTGTCTGCGCAAACTTGAGAAAAAACTTCAGCGTTTGTTTCTCATTCTTCTCGGGTGCGGTATCCTTTTTACTGCGGAGTTATATCCGCACATCCGCCACTGTTTTATTTCATGGAAAATTCTCGTTCCTGCCCGTCGTTCCCCCCTGCGTTTCATCGGTTTTGCCCAAAAGGATAATGAATTTATTTCTCTGCTTGAGGTAATCGGCAATACTCCCCGGACAAGCAAAATTCTTCTTCTCTTTGAAAAACGCGGACTCTATATCCCGCGCCGCCACGAAATTGCCGATCCCGGATTTCAGGAAAAATATTTCAAAAAATTCCCCGCTTCAGCCGATGATTTTCTGCGTGAAACAAAAGATTTTGATTATATTCTCCTCGGCTCGGACGAAAAAAATGTCGATCTTCAGGAAAGTGACCTTGTTCTCCGCCAAAAAATCCACGCCCTCTGCGCCGCAGCTCTGGCAGAGGGAAAACTTGAAGTCGTTTTTTCCGGAAATTCCTGCCATCTCCTGAAAAGAAAATGATTGACAAAACACTGATTCTGTGGTATTTTATGTAATCTGTTTTTTCCACAGAAAAATGTTAACCGGATTTGTGTTTATCAAGGTACAGTTGAGATGAAACGTTTCTTTTTTCACTTCCGCCGTTACTGGCTGCAGCGGACAATCATTCTTTTCCGCAACCGCTTCGGTGAACGGGGTTTGATCATCGCACTCTCTTTTTTCATCGGCGCTTCCGGTGCCGTTGCCGCCGCTTTGCTGAAATTACTGGTCTCTGCTCTTGAAAAATTCTGCCATTGGATTTTCACTCATCCCGGCAACTACCTTGAACATATCGGCTGGGCAGCCCTTTTCTTTCTTACCCCCCTGATCGGTATTGCGCTCTCGTATCTCGTTCAGCGTTTCTTCGGCGGTGCCAGATATGCCAAAAGTTTGAGTCCTCTGATCCTTGCCCTGCATCTGCACAAAACTTCCATTCCCTTCAAAGAAATCTGGAACCACATCCTTTCCGCAGGTCTTGCTGTCGGATTCGGCGGTTCCGCAGGTCTTGAAGCTCCCAGTGTCCTCACCGGTGCCGCCATCGGTGCCAACACCGGCAGCCGTCTGCATATTGACAAAAAACAGCGTCTTCTGCTCATCGGCTGCGGAGCTGCTGCGGCTATTTCAGCTATCTTCAACAGTCCCGTCGGAGGTGTCCTCTTCGCTGTTGAAGTCCTGCTCCCCGAATTCAGCGTCGGCGCCCTGATTCCCATGCTCATTTCCAGCGGAGTTGCCACCGTCGTTTACCGCATTATTTTTTCCAAATCCGGCGAACACATGCTGGCCCTGACTCCCGACTGGCGGACTAATGCCGTATTTTTCTATATTCTCTGTGCAATCTTTTCCGCCGTTATCGGTGTCTATGTCATCCGTGTTGCCTATCAGCTCGGTGCCGCACTCAAGCATAAAATCCCCAATTCCAGAATGCGTGTCCTTATCGGCGGCATTGCCCTGTGTGTCATTCTCCTGATTTTCCCCAGTCTCCGCGGACAGGGATATCAGCACATTATCAATGTCTTTGAAGGTAATCTTACAGCCCTCAAAAACAGCGCCCCCCTTCTGCATTTTCTCGGAAATGACGGATTGATTATCACCCTGGTCATCATCGCAGGAATCCTGCTCAAAGTTGTGTCCTCCGTCCTGACTGTTGAATCCGGCGGCGATGGCGGTATCTTCGCCCCCTCCATGTACATCGGTGCTTTTACCGGTTTTGCCTTTGCCCGTATTGTCAATCTTACCGGAATTATTGAACTTCAGGAAGCTAATTTTGTCCTCGCCGGTATGTGCGGCGTTTTCACCGCCGTCATGCGCGCCCCCCTCACCGGCGTGTTCCTCATTGCCGAAGTTACCGGCGGATATGTCCTGCTCGTCCCCCTCATGATCTCCAGTGCCGTTGCCTGGTTCGTTGCCCGCCTTGTTGAACCGGAATCCATTTACAGAAAAGCCCTCATCGAAAGCAAACTCCTCGTCGGCGACCGCGACCATGCCATGCTTCAGCGTATGCCCGTCCGACTTTCGCTTGATAAGGAATATCCCGCTTTTAAAGTCAACGACAGAGCCTCGGATCTTGCGGAACTCCTCGAATCAAAAAGCACCACCCGCGATATTTATCCCGTTCTTGATGAACACGGATATCTTCAGGGCGTTGTTCATCTGGATAAAACCCTGACCGCCATGCTCAATCCCCAATTCTTCAATACTTTGCTGATCTTTGATCTGATGGTCCCGCCGCGTGTTACTCTTTCTACAGATGATGATCTTGCATGGAAGTCGGAGGCCAAGCGGTCTTAGG
>JAZQYS010000231.1:0-4298 GCA_045633645.1 Victivallaceae bacterium
AAACGCTCTGTTCCCATTGAGGGGAGATAGTTGAATTTTTAGTAAAAAACGCTTCTTATTATCCAAGTAAGACATTAGGTGTCTTATATAAAATGCTATATTATAGTGTTCAAAGATAATAAGGAGTGATTTTTTATGAATGTGTTTAATGAAATTATACAACTAATGCTTGACCTTACGGACGAGCAACTTGAAAAAGTAAGAGCATTTATTCTTACAAAGTTACAAATAATTGTCAATCCAATTTCCGTTAATGTAAAAAAATGTCCTTATTGCAATGGCTTGCACATAGTAAAAAATGGAAAGAATAGAGGAAAACAAAGATTTTTCTGCAAGGATTGTAACAAAAATTTCGTTTCTACAACCAATTCTATTGCAGCCAATAGTAGATTTTCTAATGAAACTTGGATAAATTATGTAGATTGTATGTTATCTGGGTTGTCGGTAAGACATACCGCTTATATTTGCGGAATTGACTATAAAACCGCTTTTTATTGGAGACATAAAATCATAGGAAGTTTGAAAGAAGTTCTTGATGATAAACTTTCTTTGCAAGGTATCATTGAAGCCGATGAAACTTTCTTTCCTATCTCCTACAAAGGTAATCATAGCAAAGATGGTTTTATTATGCCCCGCAAACCTCATAAAAGAGGTGAAAAAGCAAAGAAAAGAGGGATTAGTAGAGAAAAAGTTTGTGTTTCTTGTATGATTGACCAAAACAAGAATATTCAATCGGAGATTGCTGGTCTTGGAAGAATTACAACTGAACAACTTGAAAAACTTAATAAGATTGAACCTAATTCTATTCTTGTAACCGATAAAGCTCTTGCTTATATAAAATTTGCAAACAACAATGGCTTTGAGTTAATTCGTTTGAAAGCAGGGAAAGAATATAAAAGAGGTTCTTATCATCTTGGACATATCAACTCTTTTCATAGCACCTTAAAACGCTTTATGAGAGGTTTTAATGGAGTTTCAACTAAACACTTGCCTAATTATTTGAATTGGCATATTTGGCTTGTAAAGACTGCTGAAATGATAAGAAATACAAGAGTTGATGATATGTTGGAGCAGGCTATTCAACATCCTTTTGTCATCACCGATAAACAAATTCATCAAAAAGTGGCTTTGCCGATTGCTGCGTAAAAAAATCACAGATAAAATTGAAAATGTGATTGAAATTTTGGAAAATTGCGTTATATTACACAGGTGACATCTCCTAACAAGAGCTGATAATTCTTTTGAATTTTTTTGCTGCTGGGGATGTCTTTTTTATTTGTGGACTTCTATGCTATACAATTTGTTGTTTATGGCATTGGGTTTCTTCCTTTTTGGGTCTGTTGTCGGGAATTTTACCATAAACCGTATAGAATAATTGTGGTTTTCAATATTTGAAGATGTCCTATAATATCTTTTATCGTATGCGTCATCATTTTTCTTACCGGGAATTAAAGCACTTGTTTCCGGCGTTGCATTTAAGAACAAAGATGTCAGATTTTTCAAAACTTGATTGAAAACCCTATCAGAAACCCCACTCTGTCTTGCTTTTAATCTGCAACTATTATTGATTTTCTTTTGTTCTGTTTGCCCTATATGTGCATCTATATTTGTCGGGTTGTTATGATAATTCCCCTTTGCTGGAAATTCATAATATGCGGCAAAAATCAAATCTTCTGCTGTCTTTACAAGTTCTTCTGCAATTCTTAAAGTCTTCTGGTTCATATATAAAATCTCCTAATTTAGTAGTAATTTCATTTTACTATAAGTAAATTATAAAGACTTTATACAAAAAAATACTACAAGTCAATTCAAACTTGTAGTATCATAAGTTTAATCATCTCCCCTCAATGGGAACAGAGCGTTTCTAAAAGATTTTTTACAAAAGTTCTTGAACTGATATAACTATTATTTGCTGAATTACAAGGCACAAAGAAGTGAATTGACAAAGTAAATGCACACAAACTTAAAAATGAACATGTATTTACTTTTACCATCGTCATAATTCTTTTTTGTGTGAAAAAATGTAAACGGAGCTTATATTTTATACTTTTTTTTTAAAGTGAACTTAAAATGTCAATTCGGGTGTGCTATATTACTGATAAAAAATTCAGGAGATGTTTTATGCAAATTAAAAATGTGGCAGTATATCTTGGTTCTGCGGATGTTTCTGAACCCAAATTCAAACAGGCGGTAATTGACCTGGCATGTTATCTGGCTGAATGTAACATGACCCTTGTTTTCGGCGGAAGTTCCTGCGGGATGATGAAACTGCTTGCCGATACCATGCTTGAACGCAATGGTAAAGTTATTGGCGTATTTACCAAATCTCTGCCGGAAAAATTTATCCGGTACGATTTGACGGAATCTGTTATTACGGAAAATCTTGCTGACCGCAAAGCTGAAATGCTCAAACGTGCCGATGCAATCGTAGCTCTCCCCGGCAGTATCGGAACTTTTGATGAACTTTTTGATGCTCTTGCCCAAAAGAAACTCGGTGTAATCGGTTGTCCCATCGGCGTATTGAATGTTGACGGATTTTTTGATCCGGTGTTTGAACTCCTGAAAAACAGTATGAACGCAGGTTTTACTTCGCCCAAGGCGTTTTCCATGCTGCAAAGCGGCAGTACACCGGCTGAACTTTTTGACAATTTTCAATAAATTATACTGCCAAAAGGAATTTCTGCCGCAGCTGTTTTTCTGTCAGAAAACTTTTATTCCGGAATGGTGACTTTCCTGATTGCGAAAAATGAATTTGCATCTGTACCGGCAAAGATTTCATACTCTCCCGGATAAAGACGGATTGTTTCTTTTTCGCTGTCGTAATGTGAAAAATCCCGTTCACAAAGAGCAAGTTGAAGTTGTTTTTCCCCGCCCGGTGTCAAATGGACTTTTGCAAAGTTCCGCAACACTTTTGCAGGACGTTCAGGCAGATTGTTTTTTGAACCCACATAAACTTGAATGACTGCTGCTCCGCTGAAATTCGAAGTGTTTTTTACCTTGAACGTCAAAGTGATATCCGCTGCAGATTTCTGTTCAAGACTTTGCAGTTCATATTCAAAACGGGCGTAACTCAAACCGTAACCGAACGGAAAACGCGGGACGATGTTTTCTTTTTCCATGTACCTGTAACCGATGAAAAAACCTTCATCATAAGAGACAAACGGCTGATTCCCTGTCACTGTTCCCGGATAACAGCCAAGAGCGTGCGGAGAATAATCCGTTAATTTATCGCTCCATGAAAACGGCAGGCGTCCGTCGGGAGCGGCTTTCCCTTCAAGAATATCCGCAATGGCGTTGCCGCACTCCATGCCGGGATAGAACATCTCAACAACGGCGGGAACTTTATCAATCCAGGCAGATGTATCAACGACGGATCCGTTCATCAGGACAACAGTCAGACGGGGATTGACTTCCGCCAGACGGCAGAGCAGTTCATCCTGTCTTGACGGCAGCTGCAAGTCGGGAATATCGGCTCCGGCAACATTACCCCAGCCGATAGCCTCTTTGTCGTAATTGTGGTGTGTTCCACCGACATAAATTACCTGATCTGCTTCTGCAGCAAGCGCGACGGCACGGGAAATTTCTTTTTCTTCGTCTTCAAGATACAGTAAACGCAGTTCTGCTGTTTCAAGATTGATACGTCTTGCCTCAATTTCAATATCAATTCCGACACCCTGCTTAACATCAAGAGTACAGGTGGGAGACACACTCATATTGACAGTTTCGCCCTCTTTTCCTGACACGGTTGAACCGTTGACGGAAAAACGGACTGCAAAACGCGCCGTTCCCAATTGAAGCGTAATTTTACCGCTTTGACGGGGGATGATTCTGCCTTTGAGACGCACGGTGAAACGCCGGTCAAATTGTTTGTCCTCTGCCACGCCGCCGGCGTTGAGAACGCCGAAATGCAGCGGAAAAGTCTCTTTGCGGCAGAGGAACGGTTTTTCTCCGTTTTGCATTGATTCCTGAGTTTCAAAATATTCTGCGGTAAAACCATCGGGAACAAGTTCAGTTGAAATGTTTTTTGCCAGGTCAAAATGAACGCCGGGAGAATAGGTTATCCCGCACTTTTCTCCCCAACGTTTTTGAACTGCTTCAAGCAGCGACACTTCATAAGGTGGATGGACTGCGCCCGAACCGCCGCACCAGATCATTGAACCCATGTTGTGCCGGTAGTCCGCCGAAGGTCCGAGCACGGCGATTTTACGGCAGGATGAAAAATCTTTCGGCAGAAAATTATTGTCATTTTTAAGCAATACCGCACACTCGCAGGCGGCTTTGCGGCAAAACTCCTGATG
>JAZQYS010000232.1:0-3658 GCA_045633645.1 Victivallaceae bacterium
CGAGTGGCGCAACCTTGCCATGGAGCTTGCGGATGAGTTTTCGGTGGAACTATCCTGTGTTGACCCCGAAACGGCGCAGCAGGAGTATGACGCTATACATAAAAGTATTCTCAGCGGTCTGCCCCGTCAGATGGCCTGTTACGATAAGGAACACAAGTTTTTCCGTGATATGGCAGGAAAAGTCTTTCTGCCGTTTCCCGCGTCGGGACTGGCAAAGCGCAAAAAGGCTCCGGACTGGCTGATGTTCTTTGCGCTGATGGAAACCAGCCGGGTTTTCGGCCGCGGATGTGCTGAAGTTAAAAGCGAGTGGCTCTATGAAATTGCGCCGCATCTTTGCAAAGCTGTTTACGATGACGTTCACTTTGACGAGCGCAGCGGATTTGTTTACGCGCGGGAACGCCTGACGGCGGGAAGTCTGGTTATCCATCCCGGCAGACGGCGGAACTACGGTCCGATTGCGCCGCAGGAGTCGCGTGAAGTCTTTATCCGTGAGGGATTGGTTGAAGGCAAAGTTCACGCTTCCGGCTGCCGCTGGCTTGATGATTACAATTATTTGCTTGAAATGCTGCGTGACCTTGAAATCCGCATGCGCCGTCCCGGAGGTATGATTGACGAAGACGCCATCTTTGACCACTTCAACCGTGTTCTGCCCGATGATTTAAACTCCGGCAACGCGGCAAAAATGCACTGGCAGAGGTTGAAACGCTCCTTTACGCCCGAACCGGAAGATATCGTTTTTTATCCTGATTTGCTTGAAAACAGTTCAGAGTATCCTGATTCTGTCACAAGCTGCGGCGTGAAACTCAAAGCGCGTTATCTGTTTGATGTGGAAAGTTCCTCTGACGGCGTAACGCTGTGTGCAAAGGCGGAGGAACTGAATCTTGTCAATCAGCACGTTCTGGATTACGGCGTACCGGGATTTCTGCGTCAGAAACTGGAGTTTCTGTTCAGGGCATTGCCGAAAAATATCCGCCGCAGCCTTCAGCCCATGGCGGAAAATATCGCCAATTTCATGGAACTTTACCGGACGGGAAAGATTTTTACCGAACAACCCTTGACCGCTGCCGTCAATGATTATTTCAGGGAATACCTTGATTTTGAAGTGCCTGTTTCAGTGCTTGAAAACGTTGAATATCCCGAATATCTTGTAACCAAACTTGCCGTTCTTGACGAAAAAGGCAAGGTCAGAAAGATTTTGCGGAGTTTTCCCGGCAGGGATGTATTGGGTTCACGTTTGAGCAGTTCCGTACAGGGCGCAAAGCAGTTTTCCTGCGCTCCCGGCAAAGAGTGGCCCGCCAACATGGTGCTGCCGGAGTCCGCTGCGCTTGCCCGTGATGACGACAGAAAGATTTATCCCGGCTTGACCGTTGATAACGGACTTGTCGGCTGTTCGGGATTTCTTGATAAACGTGAAGCCGTTTTAAATCACCGTGCAGGCATTTTACAGCTTTTCAAATTAAAGGCAAAAATGCAGACGGACTACTGGCGGGGACAGATAAAAATTTCCAACCCCGTGAAGTTGACGCTTTTTCTGCAATATCCTGATTGGAAGAGTGATTTGCTTGATTTGGCAATTTTGTTTGCTTTAAAAAGTGATCCTGACGACATCCGTTCACAGCAAAAATTTGAAGAAGAACTGGATTTTGCGCTTGACAGAATCGGTCCTGAAATTGTAAGATTGGGTGATGAACTTGAGAAACTTGCCGATTCAGTTGACCGGGTGAAAACGCTTTTGCACCGTCTTTCAACGCAGTCCCGTACCCGCACGGATGCCGGAAATCAGCTTGCCTTTCTGCTGCGTCCGGGATTTCTGCGCTGTGCCGAAGCTGTCGGAGAGTATACCCGTTACTTCAAATCTCTGCAGCTGCGTCTTGAACGCGCTGTCGGCGGCGGTTGTCTCAAAGATGAAATCAAGGGCGAAGCGGTTGAACCATTTGTCAACCGTTTTTATCTTGCCGTTGAAAAGAATGACATTGCCGTTCATGCGGGACTTCTTGATTTCTTTCTGCTCCTGCAGGAGGTGCGGATCACCTCTTTCACACCTGAAATAAGAACTGTCAAAGGTTCCACGCCTGCCGCGCTTGAAAAGGCTTGGAACGCTTTGAGATTAAATTAAACGGAGTTTTTTA
Source organism: Victivallaceae bacterium (assembly GCA_045633645.1). Classification (GTDB taxonomy): domain Bacteria; phylum Verrucomicrobiota; class Lentisphaeria; order Victivallales; family Victivallaceae; genus UBA1784. Next base: position 2,130 of record JAZQYS010000232.1, read on the forward strand.
TGTTGTTTTTCTGTTCCGTTCTGCCGATAGTAACGGCATTGGTTTTGATGACAAAATTCAGAATGAAACCGGGACTGGCTCTGCCGTTGTCCCTCTGTCTTACGGCATTATCCGGATTTTTCGTCTGGGATATGCCGCTGCTGCAAATTTTGGCGGTGTCAATTTTCGGCGTGTTGAAGTCTCTGGATATTATTCTGATTGTATTCAGTGCCGTATTTCTGCTCAATATCCTCAAGAGAAACAACGCCATGGAAATCATCAACAACACCTTTGCGGGGATCTCTCCCGACCGCCGTATCCAGATGGTGATCATCGCCTGGCTTTTCAGCAGTTTCATTGAGGGAGCCGCCGGATTCGGCAGCGCACCGGCTCTGGCGGCACCGCTTCTGGCAGGCTTGGGATTTCCCGTTGTTTTTGCCTGTGTTGCCGCCCTTGTCGGCAATACGCTGCCGGTTCCTTTCGGTGCTGTCGGAACGCCGACGATTACTTTGAACTCCATTCTGCAAAAAAATATCACCTCTTACGGACTTGAAGTTGACTCTTTCTGCGAAAAATTATTGACTGTTTTTACGGATATATCTCTTATTTCAGGCATATTTCTTCCTTTTGTCATGGTTGCGTTTGTCATTCTGCTTGACAAAGGAAAAAACAAATTGCGTTCCTGCCTTGAAATTCTGCCGTTCTGTCTGGTTTCCGGAATCGTTTATTTTGTCCCCTGGAAACTGACAGCGATGTATCTCGGACCTGAACTGCCCTCCATGCTCGGCGCAATGATTGCCCTGCCGATTGTCATTCTTTTATTGAAATTGAAAGTGAAATTTTTCGTTCCCCGCAACAATTGGGAGTTTTCTTCTTCATCTGCGCCCTGCGGAGAAATCAAACATTATTCCTTTAAAGAGTATCTCAACGCCTGGAGTGCCTATCTTCTGATTGCCGCTATTCTGGTCCTGACCCGTCTGCCCATGCTGCCCCTGAAAAAATATCTGACCTCCTTTGCTTTGGAATTGCCCTCCGTTCTCGGCGTTGCCGGAACACAGTTTAAATGGACAATTTTGTACAATCCCGGCTTGTTTCCGATTTTATTTGTTGCGCTGCTTGTCATGGCAGTCAACAAAGACAGAAGAGTTTTTCAAACTGCCGGAGCCTCGGGCAGGCAGGTTTTGCAGGCGGCAATCGCCATTGCCGTAAGTTTTTCCATTGTTCAAATCATGATATTTTCAAACGAACAGCCCGAAGGTATGCCGGGTATGCTCAACGTCATTGCCACGGCGGCGGCAGCGTGTCTCGGCAAAGCTTATATTCTTGCCGCGCCTTTTATCGGCGTACTCGGAACATTTTTTTCAGGTTCCTGTACGGTATCCAATATTCTTTTCGGCTCCATCCAGTTTGATTCAGCCTGCCGCGCCGGACTGCCGCCTGATCTGATTACAGCCCTGCAGAATATCGGCGGCGGGATCGGCAGCATGATCCGTATTTCAGGAGTCGTTGCCACAACCGCAACCGTAAATGCCGTCGGCAAAGAGGGTAAA
>JAZQYS010000233.1:0-14092 GCA_045633645.1 Victivallaceae bacterium
GAGTGCTGTCCGTAATTGCGGTTGAGGATACAGCCGATGACTTCATCAGGACGGGCTTCAGAAGCACGGGAAATGATTTCACGGGAGCTGTCGCGGCTGCCGTCATCAATTAAAATGAATTCAAATTTCTTTCCGGTGGAATCCAGGGTTTTCAGGGTGCGGTCGATCAACTCCTGAAGACAGCCCTCCTCATTGTAAACGGGGACAACAACGGAAACATAATTGACGGAATAATCTTTTTGCATATACTTACCTCACTTGATATTGAGTGTGTTTTGCTGAACTTTTTTTTCTCCGGCCAATTTCTGCGCCGGGGGAACTTCCAATAAAAATAATACCCGTTTTTTACCGCCGTTTCCCGGCTCAATACGGGCGTTTTTCAGTGCCGCCGGAGCAATTCCCGCAGCGGTCAATTCCTGAATAAGCGATTTGTAAGCGGCGGATTTGGCATAACAGAACACAGCGGTTTTCTCTCCCGGGACACCTTTGAGGAAACCCTTGAGTTTTCCGGGTTCAAGGAGTTTCACCGGATGTTTTCTGTTCAGATAGAACTGAAATTCGGCAATATCATCCGTACCGTAAAAGACAATATTTTCAGGAGAAACGTCAGAAAGATGAGATTCAAGACTTTTGATAAAAGGCTTCCCGGTCCGGTAAACCGTCATGCCGGGACGGATAACGCAGAAGACCGTCGCCGAGAGGATTGCCGTACCAAGAACCGTTGAAACAAGCGGATGCGGGATTCCTGCCAGGTGTTCGATTTTATTGCCCGGTTCATTATCCATAATGCAGACAATCAGCGCAGTCAATCCGGCAAGCGGCAGAGCCAGCACAATCATCACCGGAGGCAGTTGTTTGAACATCATCTGAAAAACCGGCAGCATGATCGGCGACGCAAAAGCAAGCGATGCCGTCAGAATAACCACCCAGCGCATAAAAACCGTCAGATACCCGAATAGCGGATCAACATCTTCACGGCAGAGCATGGATGCCGTAAAAATACAGCATAAAGGCACCAGCGGCAGAATAAAGTACCAGCGCGGCGGCGGATTGACCGTGAAAAAGACGAGCAAGAGAAATATTCCCGTTAAAAATTCAAAATATCTGCGGTCAAGAGTTTTCCGGTCTTTGACGGCGGCAATGAGAGACAGGATGAAAAAAGGTATCCAGGGCAGAAGCAGGCGCGGCAGGTTTGACAGACAGCTGTGAAATGCCGCGCGTCCGCCGCCAAAAGAGAAAATTTTGCAGAGCATTTCAGATATCAAAAGTGTTTTGAATGCCGCCGGAAATGAACCGCCCTCTTCCATTTCAGCCAGAAAAAAGGGCAGAAGAAACAACAGGAATCCGCTCAGCAGAGAAATCACATGAGCCGCATTGATACAACTGCGCCATTTCTTTTCTGCAACAAGATGCGGGAGCAGAAAGAGAATCGGAATAAAAACAAACTGAAACCCTTTGGCGGAAACGCCGATTAAAAGCAGCAGATAAAAGACGGGATATTTGATCCATGCGGATTTGTTTTCAGCACAAATAAACCAGGCAATGCTCAAGACGGCAAAGCTCATACCCGTAATTTCGGCGGAAACAGTCCGGCTCCAGAAAAGAAAGCCGTAAGTTGAAAGCAGAAACCACGAACTTAATACGGCAGTTGTGCGGTCAAAGATTTTCCGTGCCAGAATAAACGTACCGGCAAGTCCCGCCAGAGCCGTCAGTACGCCGGGGATACGGACAGAAAATTCCTCCGCCCCCAGCAGATGAAGAAAAGGAATCTGAAGCCAATAAGACAACAACGGCTGATACGGCTGAGTTTGAAAATTAAAAACGCTCCGGAAATACTCCCCTGAAAGAAGCATTTCACGCGCCGTTTCAGCCCATCGGCCTTCCACGCCCCAGAAAGCATGAAGTCCGAGGAACATAAACAGGACCGCACCGGCAAAAATCCATAACAGGACACCGGCAAATCCTGATTGTTTTTCCTCAAAATCAGGTGTCATCTCTTTGCTCCGGACAGGACTGTTTTGATGGCATCAACCACATCGTCCACATCGCTGTCGAGCATATCCGGAAAAAGCGGCAGAGAGCAGATACGGTCGCTGTTGTATTCCGTTGCCGGCAGCATACCCGGTTCAAAACCGAAAGTTTCGCGGTAGTATTTCTGCAGATGCGCACAGCGGAAATGCAGTCCCGTTCCGATATTCTGTTCTTTGAGTTTTGCCATAAAAGTATTGCGGTCGATATCCGGAGAATCCACCCGCACAATGAAAAGATGCCAGGCGTGGGTGAAATCATACCCTTCCGGATCCGCCAGAGGACGGATTTCTGAAATTCCGGTAAGTTTTTCGCGGTACATCATGGCCAATTCGGTGCGGCGCGCATTGATTTCTTTCCAGCGTTTGAACTGACTGAATCCCAGCGCGGCACAGATATCGGTCAAATTGTATTTGAAGCCGGGATCAAGCACCTCCGCCTGCGGAGAACGTCCACGGTTCTGACGGTCAAAGGCATCCATGCCGATTCCGTGGAACTTCCAGCGGCGCATTTTATCGCACAATTCAGGACTGTTTGATACGAACATGCCGCCCTCGCCGCAGGTGACGTTTTTAATCGCATGAAAACTGTAAATAGCATGATTGCCGCTGCCGACGTGACGTCCTTTGTAGAATGTGCCGACGGCATGGGCGGCATCTTCCACAACGGGAATGTCTCCCGCCACGGCACGGATACCGTCCATATCACAGGGCGCACCGGCAAAGTGGACAGGAACAATCAGTTTTGTCCGTTCCGTAATAGCATTTTTAATGGCTTCGGGTTCCACAAGAAGCGTGTCTTTATTCACATCAACAAAAACCGGTTTTGCGCCTGCAAGCACAATCATATTGGCAATTGAAACCCAGGTCATTGACGGGGTAATAACTTCATCTCCGGGACCGATTCCCAGAACTTTGAGCAGAATATGCATTGCTCCGGTTGCAGAAGCAACAGCCACCGCACCGCTGCAGTTTGAAAGCTGCGCCACAGCAGATTCAAATTCGGCATTGACAGGACCGTTGGTCAGCCAGCCTGAACGCAGTACGGCGTTGACAGCAGCGATATCATCTTCGGTAACGGCAGGGCGGGTGAAGGGCAGAAATTCCTGACGCATAAACAATTATTCTCCTTTTTTGGCAGCCTGCCAGAGTGTCTCCATGCGCTCAATACCGGCGCTTTCAAGAGAACCCCCTTCGGCTTTGAGACTTTTTTCAATAAAGCGGAAACGATTTTCAAACTTGCGGCACGCCTGCCGCAGCAGAGCTTCGGAATCCTGTCCTTTGCGGAAACGGATCAGATTGACAGCGGCAAAGAGCAGATCGCCGAGTTCATCTTCAACGGCGGCATTGTCGCCGGATGCCATCGCTTCCTCAATTTCATCAACTTCTTCTCTGATTTTAGCGAGGATATCTTTTTCTCTCTGCCAGTCAAAACCGACTTTTGCCGCCTTTTTCTGCAGTTTCTCTGCGCGTGAAAGCGGTGAAAGATAGTGGGGAACATCATCAAGGATAGATTCTTTCTGCGGTTTTCCGGCACGTTCCTGCGCCTTGATTTTTTCCCACAAAGCGGTGACTTCACCGGGAGTTGCCGCCTTTTCCTCTCCGAAAATATGAGCGTGACGGCGCACCATTTTGCTGATTTCATTCTGCCAGACGTCTGTTAAGGTAAATTCCCCTTTTTCTTCGGCAATGGCAATCTGCAAAAAGAGATTCATCAGCACGTCCCCGGTCTCATCACAGATACCGGCGGCATCTTCACGGTCAACGGCATCAATAAGTTCGGCACACTCTCCGGCAAGATGGGCAGTCAGCGTATGACGGGTCTGCGCCTTGTCCCAGGGACAACCGTCCGGACCGCGCAAACGCTTCAGCACCGCCATCAATCCGTCAGCATCGGATGAAAAATTTTCCTGTCCTGCCATCAGAACGAAAATCCTATGTTGAAGTGGAAACGTATCTTATTGGATTCGTGTTTCTGATTGTTCAATACCGGATATGCCAGATCAAGTTTGATCGGCACATTCAACTGCGGAATCTTGATTCTCAAACCGTAACCGGCACCGATGTTGATATCGCTGAAATCCATATCATAGGCATCTTTCCAGGCATTGCCGATATCGGCAAACACCGCACCGCGGATGGGTCCCCAAATCGGATGGCTGATTTCAGAAGTAACCAGCAGCATGGTCTGTCCGCCGACATTTCTGCGGTTGACCGTAGGACCGACGGAGCGGTAGGCAAAGCCGCGCAAAGTCTCTCCGCCGCCCAGGAAGTAACGTTCAAATACAGGCACATCGCTGTTGGAATTAAAATCTGCAACCGTTCCCGCCTTGACACCGATCATGGCAACGATGGCGCGATCAAAGAAACTGGTGTACCAGCTGCCTTTGGCTTCCAGGCGGTAATAATTGGAACTTGTTCCGAAAACCTGCGGAGAAACCGAGGCAAAGAGATTGAGATTATACCCTTCCGTCGGATCTGTCAGACTGTCGCGGGTATCGCGGTTGATTGAGAAATACGGCTGACTGACAAGGAAAGTTCCATCCAGATCATTGGCTTTGAAGTAATGTTCAAGGCGGTCTCCGACGTTTTTCACACGGACAACTTCAAACTTGTAACCGACGGTAAAAGAGGTGAAATCATCAAATATCTTGCGTGAAATTGCCGTTCTTGCGCCGATGCGCCACTCATCCCACTCATCATATTCAGACAAATGCATGTAGCTTGAAAGTTCAAACCGCACAGGTTTATCCATCAGCCAGGGTTCAACAAAGTCCACATTGAAACCGGAGTTGTCATTGCCGTACAAGCCTCTGAGTCTGAAACGCTGTCCGCCGCCGTAGAAACCGTTGGCAGGATCCAGAATATCCACGTTATCCGCAGAGATCTCAGCCAATCCGAAGAACGAACTGTTGTCACTGGCACCTGCTCCGATACGGAAATGATATCTGGATTCCTTTTCCTGCACAGAAATACGGACATCTTTTTCGTTCAGGGCGTCGGCGTTGACGGGAGCAGCTTCAACTTTGGTAAAGTATCCCATACCCAGCAGACGTCTGCGGCTGATTTCAATACGCTGTTTATCCACAGGGTCGCCCGGTTTGATCAAAAGTTCGCGGCGGATAACCTTGTCTTTGGTATAGGTGTTGCCGACGATAATCACGTCACGGACACTGTATTTGCGTCCTTCGGTGATTTCAAAGTGCAAATCAACTGTTTTCTTTTCAAAGTCCTCACTGCGGACCGGACGGCAGATCATATCGCTGTATCCGGCGGCATCGTACAAAGAACTGATACCTTTTGCAGTGGCTTCCTCTTTTTCTTTGCTGAAAATATCACCGGTTTTAAGCAGCAGACGCTTTTGGACTTCTTTGTTTTTGAAGAAAACTGCACCGGCAACGGCAACAGTTCCCACCTTGTAGGGCTTGCCTTCAACAATGTGGAAAGTAATATGAACATACTCCGGATCATCCGCCAGCGGCAGGACTTCCACCTTATCTATTTTGAAGTCAAGGTAACCTGCATTGTGATATTTTTCTCTGAGACGCGCCTTATCCAGCTCCAATTCATTGCGGTCAAGCACGCCGTAGTTAAGATAATCATTGATAAAGCCGAAATGATTGAAAATACTGGGCGTACTGGCAATACAGCCTTTGAGTTCACCCTGCGAAAATACCGCAGCTCCGGCAAAAGTCACTTTGTCGATTTTCAAACGCAAGTGTTCCTCAATGCGGATTGTTACCGTCACTTTTCCGTCACTTGCAGAAGAAATCAGAGGCGGCGGAATCACCACATCACGGTAACCGCGTTCAATATAAAAGTTCCGCAGTTTGCCGATACTTTCACGCAGAGCAAGGTCATTGAGAACCGCACCCTCTGAAATTGTCAGCATTTTGCCCAGTTCGTGTGACGGAAATTTGGCATTGCCCGTCAACTTGATTTTGCCGATTCTGGGACGGGGAGTTACAGTAAAGACAATATCCACTTTGCCGTCCGCTGCCGGAACAGCTTCTCCGGTAACATCCGAAAAATTGCCCGTCCCGTGAAGCCGCTTGATATCCGCATCCAGAATGGAACGGGAATACTCAATTCCCTTATTCAGCCTGACCTGACTTGAAAGCTGAGCATGAGACAGTTTCGGCTCACCATTCTGTTTAAAGATAACGTTATTAACTTCCTGAGCAAAAAGTCCGGCGGACAGAAACATTGCCGCCAGAAGAATATTTCTCTTTGACATAAACTCCCCCTGTTTTTTTTATGCCTGCTGCTGTTGCTGGGGCGCAGGCGCAAATTCCTCACTGCACGGTGCTGCCGGCAGAAATTCCATGCGTGCCGGATAGAACAGCAGTTTGAAGTTGCCGGTTCTTCCGTTACGGTTCTTTTCAATGATCCATTCAGCTTCAACGCTGGTGGTCGTACCGGCGCCTTTGCTGTCCTCACGGTTACGGTGAAGAAAACTCACGATATCCGCGTCCTGCTCAATGGTTCCGGATTCACGCAGGTGTGCCAGTTTCGGACGGGCACCCGCGCCCTGCGCTTTATCAATTTCACGGTTGAGCTGCGCCAGAACCAGCACAGGAACTTTCAAATCCTTGGCAAGTTTTTTGATACCGGCTGAAATTTCAGCCACTTCCTGCTGACGGCTTTCAATTCTGCCGTCGGCGTGCATGAGCTGAAGATAGTCGATGACAATCAATTCAATGTTTTTCTGCGCTTTGAGGCGGCGTGCCTTGGCGCGCAGTTCAGAGATGGTCAGACCGCCGGTCGGGTCAATGTAAATCTGTGCTTTGCGGATGGCATCCACGGCACCGGTCATGCGCGTAAGATCGCTGTACTGAAAACTGCGGTTCCAGAAAACACTTTCAGGAATCTGCGATTCGGTACAAAGAAGACGGCGGGCAATCTGCTCCGCAGTCATTTCCAAACTGAAAAATGCGACGGAACGGGGCTTTTCGCGGTTCATGGCGACGTTGCGCAGCACATTCAGCGCAAGAGAGGTCTTACCGATAGAGGGACGGGCGGCGAGGACGAACATTTCACCGGCCTTGAGTCCTCCGGTACATTCGTCAATCGGAGCAAATCCCGTGGGGATACCGACTTCGCGGTTACCCTTGCAGATTTCAATAAGTTCTTCAAACTGTCCGGCAACCAGGTCCGAAACATTAACAATGGAGCGCGAGGAGTCCTCTCCCCGGACATTGTAGATATCTGATTCAATTTCTTCCACGACTTTGGCGGCATCAGCAGCGGAGTCGTAGCATTTGAGAAGTGCGTCGCTGCAGACATTGATCATGCGGCGCAGAATGGAATATTTGATAAGCGTCTGACACCAGGATTCCAGATTGACGGTCGTTGCAATGGAATCCATCAGTTCAGCGAGATAAAGTTCTCCGCCGATTGCCTCAAGTTTTCCTTCTTCGCGCAGCTGCTGGGCAACAGTAATTTCGTCAACTTCACCGGCTTTTTTCTGCTGGAGCTGCAGAATAACGCGGTAAATTTCGCGGTGTGCAGGTAAGTAAAATACTTCGTGATTGTTGAATTGTTCAATTGCAAGATCGATATTGCAGCCGGGTTCTCTGAGCATGGCACCCAGAACTGCTTTTTCAATACGCTCTGCATGCGGACGCGCCCGGTCAGGTAAACTACCTGCCGGGCGGACATCTTTGTCGGACTCTTTAAATTTCTTCTCAGAGTCCGGATTGTTCCTGAACTCAGCCACGGACAACCCAAACCTTAACGTTTGCAGAGACTTCAGCGTGAAGTTTCACTGCAACATCATAACCACCGAGGGTTTTGATTGCCGGTTCAATGGTGATACGGCTGTGTTCAACAGCGAATCCGAGCTTGTTGAGTTCATCAGCGACCATACGGGCGGTGACGGAACCGAAGAGCTGATCGTCATCAGTGGCCTGCATGGCGATAGAGATTTCAACAGAAGCGAGCTTTTCAGCAGCAGCTTTGGCATCGGCAAGAGCCTGGGCGCGGCGTTCCGCGATCATGGCCTTGCGGGACTCGATCAGACGCAGAGTTCCCGGAGTGGCTTTGGCAGCCAGTCCCTGGGGGATGAGATAATTGCGGGCATAGCCGGGAGCCACATGGACTTCATCACCGGCAAGACCGAGCTTTTCGACATCATCGAGCAGAATCAAACTAACTTGAGCCATTTGTATCCTCCTCCTGAATTAGTAGACCAAAGCAATAACGCGGGCGCGTTTGATCGCGATGGCGAGTTTTTTCTGGTGATCCAGGCAATTGCCGGTAATGCGGCGGGGCAGGATTTTGCCCTTTTCAGTCTGGAATTTCATCAAAGTTTCGGCATCCTTGAAATCAATGTAGTTGACCTTGGATTCGCAGAACCGGCAAACTTTCGGCTTGGCCGCTCCACGGCGGCGCCCTCCCTGTCTTTTCTGACCCTGCATGGGAATACTTCCTATTCTTTTTTTATTGTTTGTTAAAAATTAAATCTTTTGATCAAAGGGAAAACTTAAAACGGAATATCATCGACTCCGCCCTCGGCACCGGCATCTCCGGACATACCCGGATCGGGCATCGGAGGCGCTGCCGGAGGAGGCATCGGACGGGATGATCTGGAATAATTGTCATATCCGCCGTTGTCACCGAATCCGTCATTGCGCGGCGGGGGATAATTTCCCTGACGGGGCTGGTAGCTGTTCTGTGCCGGGGGAGGATAACTTCCACCCTGCGGCGCATAGTTCTGCTGCGGCGCATAACTGCCGCCGTCGGAACCGTAGGAACTGCCGTCGTTCTGGGGACGGCGGTTCATAAACTGAACCTGCTCCGCCACAACGCGCAGTTTGGTGCGCTGTCCACCGCCGTTGCGGTCTTCCCATCTGTCCAGCTGCAGACGACCTTCAACCATGACCTGTGAACCTTTGGCAAGATACTGTTTGCAGTTGTTGGCGGCTTTGCCCCAGACAACGACATCAACAAAACAGGTGTCTTCCACCTCCTGACCGTTGCTGCCCATAAAACGGCGGCTGACGGCAATGCCCAATTCGCAAACGCTCTGTCCGCTGGGAAGACCGCGCAGATCAGGATCGCGGGTCAGATTGCCCAACAGAAAAACTTTGTTCAAACTTGCCATAATTTTCAAACTCCGGTTTCAGTATTTCTTGCTGCTGAATAACTCTTTTTCTCAGTCAACCAACTTGTTGTCATTGGCATCCGCGGGACGATCATAGGAGATGATCATGTTGCGGAGAATGCGCTGATCCAGTTTGTATTTTTCTTTGATATCTTTGACTTTGGCAGCAGCCAGTTCAAAAACAAAGTCAAAATAAAGACCGGCGCGACGTTTGTCGATCTCGTAGGTGAACTGTTTGCGGCCCATGGGGGTAACAGATTCCATCTTTCCGCCGAGAGATTCGATCAACTCACCGAATTCCTTGCTGAAGGCAGCGCCTTCGTCATCCGTCTTGCGGATGTCCAGAATGAATACCGCTTCGTACTTTTTCAAAATAAAACCTCATTCATTTATGGTTGTTTCAGTTGCCTCTTCCGCCGGACGGGTATTGTATTTGTTCATAGCCCTGTCCATTCCGGCGCTCAGCACCATTTTTACCGCTTCCGCTGCCACATCCAGTGACGCGGAAAATATCCGTTCTTCATCTCCGGTAAAACCGGAAAGCACATAATCTGCAGTTTTGCCGGCTCCGGGATGTCCTATCCCGATGCGCAGCCGCTTGATCTTTTCAGTTCCCAGTTCGGCAATGACGGACTCAAGTCCGTGGTGACCGCCGGCGGAACCGCCGTTTTTCAATCTGATTCTGCCCGGCTCAAGATCCATATCATCATAGATGACAAGAACTTTGTCGGCGGAAATCTGATTCTTGCGGCAGAAACCTGCAACCGCTTTACCGCTTAAATTCATGTAAGTCAAAGGCATTTGCAGATAGAGCGGTTTGCCTCTGTGCTTACCTGAGAAAAGTCTGCTTTCGGAAATGTGAGTTTCCTCAAATCTCCCCGCCGGAAATCCGGCAAGCAGTTTTTCTATTACCATGAAACCCGCATTATGTCTGCTCTTTTCATATTCACTCCCGGGATTTCCGAGACCCACAATCAACTCAATCGTGGAAAACATGTTACGGGCGACGTTCATGAACGGAATCACTTCCTGTCAGTTCAACTGACCTTTTTTGTCCTGCTTCAGATCTGCTGGAAATCGACGTGGACAACGTAGTTCTTGAGGTGGTTGAACTGGACTTCGCGGACGAGAGCCTGAGTTTCTTTACCGTCCTCAACCAGGGTGACGACTTCGGGTTTCTGGGCAGAAACAACTTTCCACTCGTCAGCACTGATCTGGATTGCTCTGGGCTCAATGCCCTTGCTGTAAACGATCGCCGGAATGATGCCGGCCTTGCGGAGACGACGGGAAGCGTTGTCTCCGAACACGGTCCTGGTCTGGGCCGCGACTTTAGGAGTTTCCTTGCTCATGGACTTCCTTTCTTTTGTTGGTTTATCCTGTTTATCAAGGGTTTAATTAATGTTTGTCAATATAGAACAACGAGGAAATGGACTTTCCGTCGTGAATACGTCTGATGGCTTCACCCAGAAGCGGCGCAATACCGATGACTTTAATCTTGCCGTCAAGCGTGTCGGTAATCGGAACGGCGTCAGTGGTGACCAGCTGTTCAATTTCGGGCGTTGCCAACAGTTTGGCTTTGCCGACTTCATTCAGCAGGCAGTGGGAAACAGCGGCGTAAACCTTGGTCGCACCGTGTTCTTTAAGAATCTTGGCAGCGGCACAGAGGGTACCGGCGGTACTGGTCAAGTCGTCAGTGATAACGCAGATACGGTCCTTGACGTCACCGACCAGGTGGCTGGAAGCAACAGTCGTCGCATTGATACGGCGTTTGGTCACAACGGCCAAACCTGCTTCAAGCATATCGCCGTAAACCATCGCCATCTTGGCACTGCCGGAGTCGGGAGCAACCACAACACCATTGTCGCCGATCAGGGTCTTGAGATAGGGAACCATGACGGGACGGGCATAGAGGTGATCCACGGGGATATCAAAGAATCCCTGAATCTGCTGGGCGTGAAGATCAACGGTCAGCACGCGGTCGGCACCGGCAACGGTCAGAAGATTAGCGACCAGTTTTGCGGTAATCGGCACACGGGGACGGTCTTTGCGGTCCTGACGGGCATAGCCGAAGTAAGGCAGAACTGCGGTGATGCGGGCGGCACTGGCGCGGCGGGCTGCATCAATCATGATGAGCAGTTCCATGATGTTGTCATTGGGAGGATTGCAGGTCGGCTGAATCAGAAAGACGTCAGCACGGCGAACATTCTCTTCAAACTGAGCGAAGATTTCCCCGTCAGGGAAGTGCGTGATGTTAACATGTCCGAGCTCAGTACCCAGATACTCAGCGATCTGCTGCGCCAACTGAGGATGTGCAGTTCCGGAATATACCCGGATATGTTTTGCTTCTTCCATTTCAATACCCCCGTAAAATTTCCTATTCTTTAAAAAGGCTGTCTGCAAATAATTTTGCTTTTTCAGATTCCGGAAGGACACCGGCGGAGGAGGAAGAGGAAAAAGAGTTCATTTTCAAAAGAACCTGATTTCAAACCCGTTCTTTCTCATCTCTTTTCCATTTTCGGCAACCCCCTGGTGCAGCAGTAATTTTTCAGTTTTACCGCATTCAATCCCGCTTGTCAGGATTGAGGTTCCGGGACCATTGAACAGTCCTGTTTATAATTTAACTGTTTATAATATAGCACTCTACCGTCAAAAAGTCAAGTCCGCGCCCGAAAAAGCAGAAAGTTTTGCAGCCCTCCGCAGGTTTTCCGTATACTTCAACAGCAAATTCATTCGAATTTCCGAAGTATTTAAAAAAATCTCATATTTCTGACTTGAAAAAAAAGCAAAGAGCAGTTATGTTAGACGATGATATCTTTTTATTAATAATAATAAGACAGTATCCGCAGGAGCTGCATAAAAAAGAAACGGGGTTAAAAATGGCAGAAGAACTGCAAAGCCTTCTGGAAAAAATTCAGAATGACGGAATCAAAAAGGCAGAAGCTGAACGCGACGAAATCATTGCTCAAGCTCAGGCAGAAGCCGCAAAAATCATCAAAGAAGCCGAAGAAAAAGCAAAAGCCCTGCGCGATTCCGCAGAAGCCGATGCTTCTTCAGTCGTACAGCGCGCCGAAAACAGTATCCGTCAGGCGGCACGGGATATTATCCTCAAACTCAAAGCTGAACTTGAAAACCGTCTCCGTCTGGCGATTTCCAGTTCTTCAAAGTCTGCCATGACGCCGGAGTTCATGGCGGAACTCATCCGCGATCTGGCAAAAGAGTTTGCCGCCGATCCCGATGCCGAAATCACCATTCTTTCTTCAGCCCGCGATGCCGAAGCACTCGCTTCCGCCGTAAAGGACACCCTCGGCAGCAGTTACAAAAACGCACCAAAGGTCTTTGCCGACAGTGCTGTCAAAGGCGGTATGCAGATTTCTTTCAACAATGATGAAGTCTTTTTTGACTTTTCCGTTGAGGCAATCACCGGACTTGTCGGCAAATATGCCGGAGAAAAACTCGCCCGTATTCTGGAAAACAGGTAAAGAGCAAATGCACTATTTTCTGATCGCGTCACTCCCTCTGCTTGAAATCGGAGAAACTGCCCCGATGACGGTTGCGGAATTTGATGAGCTTCTCAAAGAAAACCTCTCCCCCGAAGCACAGAAGAAAATTTTTGCCTATGAGGGAAAAAAAGATTACCCGGACACCTGCCCGGTCTACCGCAAGATGGCACTCTTTGAGAGTTATCTGCGCACTTGCATTGCCCGTAAGCGGGCGGAACGCTCAGGTCTCCAATTTGAAGCTGCCGATCCTGAAGAATATTACGGAGAAGTGGATTACACGCTTGCCCATGCTTCAAGCTGCAGCAATCCGCTGGAACGCGAATATATGATCGACCGTCTCCGCTGGGCACATCTTGAGGAACTTGCACTCGGACACGATTTTGATTTTGATGCGCTCTGTATTTACCGCGCTCAACTTTTTATTGTCAACAAGTATGCCGGATTCCGCACTGAAACGGGAACGGTCAATTTTTCTGCCGCGCTTGAAAAAGTTGTAAGCCTCTGCGGCAGAAACACAAAGGAGTCATAAAATATCATGACGGAAAACAACACAGCCAGAGAAAAGATTGTCGGCGTCAACGGCAACCTTATCACTGTCAGGTACACCGGCAGGGTCATGCAGAACGAAGTGGCCTATGCCATTGTGGGAGCCGCCCGGCTCAAATGTGAAGTCATCCGTGTCCGCGGAGATGTCGCCGATCTGCAGGTTTTTGAAAGCACCAACGGACTTAAAGTCGGAGACGAAGTTGAATTCACAGGAGAACTGCTCTCTGTGGAACTGGGTCCCGGACTGCTCACTCAGGTTTATGACGGACTGCAGAATCCCCTCAAACTGCTGGCGGAACACTCAGGATTCTTTCTTCAGCGCGGCATTTATCTGCGCGCCCTTGACCGCGAAGCAAAGTGGCAGTTCACCCCCTCAGCTCAAGCCGGTGACACATGCGTTGCCGGCGACCGTCTGGGCAGTGTTCCCGAAGGAATAATCAAACACTACATCATGATTCCGTTTTCATGGCGCGGCAGCTGGACAATTGAATCCATCGTTCCCGCCGGAGAATACACCATTGATGATGTCATTGCCGTTGCCGTTGATGAACAGGGAACAAAACGCAACGTCACCATGACCCAGTACTGGCCGGTCAAGATTCCGATTCCGGATTACGCCGAAAAACTGCTGCCTGAACGTACCATGGTCACCCAGGTAAGAACTATTGACTCCTTCTTCCCCGTGGCTGTCGGCGGCACATTCTGCACCCCCGGTCCTTTCGGCGCCGGAAAAACCGTTCTCCAACACTCCATCAGCCGTTACGCCGAAGCGGACGTCGTCGTCGTTGCCGCCTGCGGTGAACGTGCCGGAGAAGTGGTGGAAATCCTCCGCGAATATCCCGAACTTGAAGACCCGCGCACCGGACGCTCCCTCATGGACCGTTCCATCATCATCTGCAACACTTCAAGTATGC
>JAZQYS010000234.1:0-4082 GCA_045633645.1 Victivallaceae bacterium
GGTCCTTCGCCGACACGCGTGGTGTAGGCTTTGAGAACACCCCAGACGTGACGGACAGCCTGCGGCGGAATGCCGCTGCCGGTGCAGGCACCGCCGGAAACGGTGTTGCTGCTGGTCACAAAGGGATAAGTTCCGTGGTCAATGTCAAGCAAAGCTCCCTGAGCACCTTCAAAGAGGACATTCTTACCCGCATCAATGGCATCATTGACAGTGTAGGTTGAGTTGGCAACATGAGGAGCCAGATAAGCGGCTGCATCGAGAACCTTGACAAGTTCAGCCTCAATATCAACAGTCTCTGCACCGCAGGAAGCAAGTATCTTGTTGTAGTATTCTGCTTCTTCACGGAAACGGACTGCCAGTTTTTCAGAATCCAGCAAATCAATGGCACGCAGACCGACACGGCGCATTTTATCAGTATAGGCAGGACCGATTCCGCGTCCGGTGGTACCGATTTTGACGGCGGCACTGCGCTCGTTAACCTGATCCATGCGCTTGTGATATTCAAAAATCATGTGGGTACGGCTTGAGAGTTCCAGTTCAGAAACATCAAATCCGCACTCTGCGACCTTGAGCATTTCATCTTTGAGGGCAACAGGGTCAGCGACAACACCGTTACCGATGACACATTTGACGCCCTTGCGGAAGATACCGGAGGGAATCAGATGGAGAACATAACGGTTCTCACCGATTTCCACAGTATGTCCGGCATTGTTTCCGCCCTGGAAACGGACAACCATATCCACATCGCGTGTCAAAACGTCAATAAGTTTGCCTTTGCCTTCATCACCCCACTGGGTTCCGACCAAAATATCAACCGGCATAACAAAAAACTCCTGATTTTCTTATATAGGTTAAAAAATAAAAACAATCACGTATCTAAAATAGCCCATCTTTTGCATAATTGCAAGGATTATACGAAAAAAATCGTAATTTATTGCACAATGAGCCGCCCGGAAAAATTCCGCAGCACACAAAACCCGATAAAAAAAACGTAAATTATTGTACAGCAAGTCACTTACGCTATTGACTTTTCAACAAACATGATGTATATTCTTAATCTGTACAATTTTGTGCAGAAAAATTCGGGGTATACACCGCACGGTGCGGCGTTATACCGGTAAGTAAAAATTTTTAACCAATCAAACCAAAACAAACAAAATTATGCAAGAAATCAATTTCGAGGCCGACTTTCTGGATATGAGCGGAATTCCCGCTTCCATGGAAGAACTTCTCACCGCAACTGAAACCAGTCAGGCGATCACCAAAGGCAAAATCATCAAGGGAAAAGTCGCCCAGAAGCGTCCCGACGGCGCCCTGATTGACATCGGCTACAAAGCCGAAGGTTTCGTCCCCGCCGATGAATTCCTGAAATACGACGAGATCAACGTTGGCGATGAGATCGACGTTTACCTTGAAGAAATCGAAAACCGTCAGAACCAGCCCACCCTGAGTCTTGAAAAAGCTTACTCCATCAAGGCCTGGGACCGCATCACCACCGAATACGGCGAAGGTTATGTTGTCAAGGGCTTCATGCGTAACAAGGTCAAAGGCGGCATCATGGTTGATGTCGAAGGTTTCCCGGCCTTCCTGCCCGGCAGCCAGATCGATGTCGGTCCGGTCCGCAACATTGACGATTACCTCGGCAAAGAATACGATGTCAAGATCATCAAGATCAACGTTGAACGTCACAACATCGTTGTTTCCCGCCGTGAACTTCTGGTTGAAAGTCTCCGCGATCAGCGCTCCAAGCTGCTCGGCGGCATGAATGTCGGCGATCTCCGCAAAGGTATCGTCAAGAACATCACCGACTTCGGCGCCTTCATCGACCTGGGCGGCGTTGACGGACTGCTGCACATCACCGATATTTCCTGGGGCAGAATCTCCCATCCCTCCGAAGTTCTCCACGTCGGACAGGAACTGGAAATCGTCGTTATCGGCATCGATCAGGACAAGGAGCGTGTCTCCCTCGGTCTCAAACAGAAGACCAGCAATCCCTGGGACGATGTTGTCAGCAAGTATCCTCAGGGCAGCAAAGTCTCCGGCAAAGTTGTCAACATTCTGCCCTACGGTGCTTTCATTGAAATCGAATCCGGCGTTGAAGGTCTCATTCACGTTTCCGAAATGAGCTGGACCAAACGCGTCAGCAAACCCAGCGATGTTCTTTCCATCGGCGAAGAAGTCGAAGCAGTCGTTCTCGGCATCAACCGCGAAGACCGCAAGATCTCTCTCGGACTCCGTCAGAAAGAACGCAATCCGTGGGAACTGCTCGCTGAAAAGTATCCTGTCACCAGCCGCATCACCCGTAGGGTCCGCAACATGACCAACTACGGTGCCTTTGTTGAAATCGAAAACGACATCGACGGTATGGTTCACGTTTCCGACATGAGCTGGACCCGCAAAATCAACAACCCCAACGAAGTTCTCAAACCCGGACAGGAAGTTGAAGTTGTCGTTCTGGAAATCAACCCCGAACTGCAGAGAATCTCCCTCGGTCTCAAGCAGACTGAAAACGATCCCTGGGTCAACATCAGCGACATCTACAAAGTCGGCGACGTTGTCAAGGGCAAAGTTTCCAAGATTGCTGCCTTCGGTGCTTTCGTTGAACTTTCTTACAAGATCGACGGACTCATCCACATTTCTCAGCTCAGCCGTGACCGCGTTGAGAAGGTCAAAGACGTTCTCAAAGTCGGTGATGAAGTTGAAGCCCGCGTGATCAAAGTTGATACCGACGAACGTCGTATCGGTCTTTCCATCAAGGCTGTCAACGACAACTTCTCCGAAGAAGATCTCAAGGCTGCTGAAGAAGAATACAATGCCCTGAAACCCGGCGAAGACATGGTCAGCCTCGGCGAAGCCTTCGGCTCCGATGCTCTTTCCGGACTCAAATTTGAATAAGTTTCAGCAACTTGTTTGAATTCCGCGGACACCCCGTAAAAAGGGTGTCCGCTTTTTTTTATTCTCCAATTGATTTTTTTTTACTCTTGAAAAAAACGGACTGCCCTGTTACATTAAAACAGTTCAACAGGGAGTTTTACATGAATATTGCAATCAATACCGATTTTTTGACCAGTCGTCTTTCACCTGAAAAATATCTCCGCCTTATCAGCGAAGCCGGATTCACCCATCTGCATTGGTGTCATCAATGGAACACCGATTACTTTTACAGCTCTTACGAAATTGCCCAATATAAAAAATGGCTCAAAGAATACAATCTCAAACTGCTGGATATCCACGGGTCGATGGGACAGGAAAAACTCTGGTATTCCACTGAAGAATATCAGCGCAAATCCGGCGTTCTGCTGGTTCTCAATCGTATTCTCATGTTTGACGAACTTGAGGGAAGCGGCGGTCTCATCATGCACATTCCGGTTTACCGGACTTCTGACACAAATCCGGCAGAGCGTGCAAATACAGCTAAGCGGGTTGATTCTCTCAAACGCACACTTGACGAATTGACTCCTTATCTGGAAAAATATCACGTAAAAATCGCCGTTGAAAATACCCGGAACGATTCATTTGAAATCATTGCCGATTTAATGAAATCCTATTCCCCAGATCATCTTGGTATCACACTTGATACCGGTCACGCCAACATTGATGAAGCCAAAGGTCTTGACCGTATGGAAAATCACCTTGACCGTCTGGAAGTACTCCACCTCAACGACAATGACACCTCAGGTGATCTGCATCAGCCGCCCTTTTACGGAACTCTTGACTGGAAGCGTATTGCAAACATGATTGCAAAATCATCTTATGCCGCAACTGGACGTCCTCTGAGTTTTGAACTTGCCATGCAGAACACGCCTTTTATGGACAAAAACATTGAAGCAACAGCTCAACCGGAAGATCAAATCAAAGCTTACCTTGCCGACACCTACACCCGTTGCGCCAAAGTTGTCGGACTTTACGAAAAGGCATTAAACCAATCTGCACGCTGATAACGGTAGTGTCCGAAGTTTTGCGCACATTTTAGATTGATTATCCCACGTGCTTCAGGCGCAGCCGTAACAAAACGACCGTCCCAAAAGCTCCGGAGGAGCAGGTCGTTTTGTGTAGGCGGAGCCTGTTAGCTCCATTAAATT
>JAZQYS010000235.1:0-4389 GCA_045633645.1 Victivallaceae bacterium
AAAGGTGTGCGCCGTCAACAAAATATGATGGTTTGCCGGGCAGAACTTTCATCGGATTGTAAATATCAAGATACTCAACATTCAACTCTTTGGCAATCTGCTGAGAAACGCGGTTAAATTGTTCCAGAAGCACGGGTTTCCCATACAAGGCGTGTTTTTTCGGACGGAGTTTGGCCATCTGCACAGCCTGTGCTTTGAGCCGGGCTTCATCCAGGGAAGCACAGGAAATAATAATAATCCGTTCAGTTCCCATGGCTCTTAAAATTTTGATCATTTCCACATAATTTTTCTTCTGCCGCTCCGGAGGTACAAAGGCATTTTTGTAATTCTGATTTATATGCGCCCGGGCATCATTCTGTCCGAGAAAAATAAAAGCAATGTCATAACGGTGATTTTTGAAATCAGCAAAACGGCTGATATAGCGGTCTTTGTACTTACCCTGCATACGACCGAGTGTCATACTGCAGGTATCTCCGCGGACGGCACAGTTGAAAAGAACGGCTTTGCCGGGATTGAATTTATTGAGAAAATAAACTGTTTTATCAGCATGGTTGAAGCCCTGATCAAAATGGGTTAAACTGTCTCCGAGATAGAGTATGTTCAATTTTTTATCCAGTTTGATTTTCTTTGCAGCATTGTCAAAAGGAAGCGTATTTCCTTTTTGTGCATAGGCAACTGCGACGGTACCGGACTCCGGGTCGCTTGCAGAATTTCCGTTGACCGTCAACTTTGCTCCCGGAACCGGAATACCGTCTTTAAAAAGCGTGAAATTCACTTTTTCAGGAACATCATTATACATCTGATAAGCTGGAATTGCAACAATAGCGTATCCCTTTTTCCGCATATTAAAAAGTTTTGCATTGCGGAATTCTCCAGCCCCCTTGATCAGACAGCGGACAGACGGCGCAGCACGGTCAAGGGTGTACTCAACAGAATAAGTTTTAAATTCACCGGTCAAACGGATTTTTCTGCCCCACTTCTGCCGGACGGAGGACTGATAATTCCAGATACCCAACTGAATTTCTCCTTTACCTTTTGCCTCAATGGAAAACTTCAACTTATTGCCGGGAAGATTAGAAGCACCGGGATTGATGCTCCTGATGATTTCTCCCAGAAGATAACTTTTGTTTGAAGTTGTTAACACGCCATTTTTCATGGAAAAAGGTGTTTTTTTATCGGCGGAAATCCAAGTATTCTTTTTCGGATTATCCTGCCAGACAAGAATTTCAGCACAAAGAGAAAAAAGAGTTGATACAGCACAAAGAAAAAGTATTTTTTTCATAATAACATATCTT
This sequence comes from Victivallaceae bacterium, assembly GCA_045633645.1. Classification (GTDB taxonomy): domain Bacteria; phylum Verrucomicrobiota; class Lentisphaeria; order Victivallales; family Victivallaceae; genus UBA1784. The sequence continues at coordinate 1,296 of JAZQYS010000235.1, forward strand.
CACTTCAAAGTTAATTTTATATAACCGCAACGGGCAGTTCAGCCGGCAGTTCCTCAGAAATGGAAGAACACATTTCATGTATGGCATCATATTGTTGATTTACAAGACCATACAATACCACAACCAAAACAAAAAGTCAAGCTGCACAGCGAATAAAAAAACAATTCAACAGATGCGTTTTAAGATTTTTGAGGTATTTTGAAATGACTCTTCAGAAACCGAAAAATTGTTTGAGGATTTCTGTCAGATGAGATTGATCACGCACGACTGTTTTTTCAATATCGTCTTTACTTTTTCTGATACAGAAGTTGAACGGAACGCCCGGCTGTTGGAGATCTTCGATATAATATTGCACATCTTCGCTCTGGCGGTGCATGAAAAACTTTTTTCTGAAAACGGAATCAGGGCAAGACGCGCAATAAAAATTTGCATATTCAAAGTCCTGCGGATAATGGGGATCCAAAGTAAAAGAGTAATAAGGAACCCAGATATTTTCAGACTTTGCTTCAAGCAGGACACCCAATTTTTCATCGCGCACAAAACGATAATCGCGTACCCGGCGGGATTGGACTTTGTCAAATTCAAACTCAAACGGAATGACACTTCCGGCACTGCCGATACTGACGTCAGAAATAAAGGACTTTTCCCCGCAGACAACTTTGCAGATTCTGTGGCGGCGCATGGGAACTGGATCACTTCCGCCGAAGTGCCAGCGGGCGAAATATTCTTCAACCTGATACCCCAGAGCCCGGAGCAGCTGCGTATAAAGTCCGTTTAATTCAAAACAGTAACCGCCGCGTTTTTGACGGACAATTTTTTCAAAAAGCGATTCCGTATCCAATGCAGGAACGATTCCGGAAAAATAAATATCAAAGTTATTGTAAGGGATTTTTCCCAAATGCGCTCTCTGAAGACGGCACAAATTTTCAACATTTGTCTCCCGGCAGTCAGCACAGCTCAGCAGTTCCAGATATTCAGAAATCATACAGTCAGTCATACACAACGTCCTTTCATAAGAAAGCATAATATAACCGCCACTAAATATTTTTGCAAATGCGGGACTCTGAACAAAGAATCATTTTTTGCTGCGGTACTCAAGCGGGGTCAATCTGTAACATTTTTTGAAAGCACGAAAAAACGGCGGCATTTGTTTGAAGCCTGAGAGTTCTGCGATTTCATTGAGTTCAAGATCGGTATTAAGCAGGAGTTCGGCGGCATGACTCAAGCGCAAGTTCCGCAGATAGGTCATCGGAGGCACGCCGAGTGCTGCGTGAAAATGCCGCTGCAAAGTGGCACTTGACATGGCGGCAAGACGGCAGAGATCGGACATCGCCAGATCTTTGTGAAAATTCTGCTGCATGAAAGCGGTCAATTTCAAAATATCCAGAGGTGGGAGTTTTTCGGGTTCTGGAATTTCCCAGACTTCGCACAAACGTCCGAGGATGGCAACAAACATTCCCATTTTGCAGCAATGGCTGTCACTGTTGGCAAGAAACCCCAACAGGTTTTCCAATTCCGCAAAAACTTTTTCCTCCAGATGAGTCTTGGGAAAATCTTTCCTTTCCTCCGGATCAAATTTTTTGAGAAAAATCTGCCTGTAAGCCGATGAAGAGTAAAGTTCAAGCAACACAGAGGGCAACCGCGGCGCATAAAAGAGAAGATTGAACACGCTTAAATCCTCAACCTGCGTATAAGCGTGATGTCCTCCGACTGGAATAAACAAAACATCACCCCGCTGAATGGGAACAGGCATATTCTTTTCAGACTGGTGCATTCCTTTTCCTGAAAGCACAAAAATACACTCGCTGAATTCGTGGTCATGCCGCGCAGTTACAATCTGCGGATTTTGCTTTCCCGCAAGCAGCAAAAAATCAGGATCTTTCCTGAAAATCCGTTCAGATGTTTTGTGATATTCCCGAAGCGACATATTTATTCTCCTGACTTATTATAACTGTCTTTTATTGAAAAGTCAACTGTCATTTATCTTTTTTGAGAAAATAAGTTATAGATTGAGAAAAAAAGTAATTGTCAAGACGAATTTTTACAAGTAAAGTATAAATAGAGAAAAATTCCAACATCTAAATTCAAGGAGAAACGGGATGAAAGGAATCAATACGCCGAACCATCTAATCTGTAAAATGTTGCAAATTATCTTGTTCTTTGTATTCGGAGCCGGAAATTTATTCGCGGCATGGGAACCGTTACCGGAAGCAAAAATTTATGAACGCCCTGTATCAAAATCCCGGAGATTATGGAACCGGGAGAAAAAAGTAACCAAAGGAGCAAAAAGTTATTTCCGGTACACGTTTACAATTCCTGAAAAAATTCGCCGGTCAGAATTCAGGGTAACATTTGATGATTCGGGTATCGTTTACCTCAACGGCAAAAAAATACAGCCTCAGCAGATTGCAAAAAATCTGAAACAGGGAAAAAATCTGTTGGCATTTGAAAATTGCAATCATGCGGGTGGAGCCGGATTACTCTTTTACGGAGAAGTCACCCTCAACTCCGGCAAGATTATTTATCTGCACAGCGATACAACAGTAAAAGCAGCAGCAACCCCGACAACCGGCTGGGAGAATGCGGACTTTGATGATTCTTCATGGAAAAATGCATTGGATCAGGGAGATGTATTGGCTCAGCCCTGGTCAAAATGGCATAATTATGTTCCAGAATACACGACTCCGGCAGAACGGAAAATAATCCATGCCGCCGTAAAAAAAGCCATTGTGATAAATAAGGAAATTGCTCAGACGCCCGCACCGGATGTAAAAATCGTCTATAAGGGACATATTCCCAAAATTTCTATCAACGGCAAGATATATGATCCTGTATTGAATATGCGCGGAGATTTCGACGAAATGAACAATTCATTTGCGTTGAAAGCGGCAGATGCCGGAATAAAGATTGTTCAAATCTCCCTTTCTGACCAAACTTGTTACAAAGGTCGTGGAATCAATAATTTTTCCGGCTTTGACCGTCAGGCAAGACGTATTTTGCATTTGATTCCGGATGCCCGTTTGTTTGTTTCGGTCTGGCTGGGGCAGCCGAGCCGCTGGTACAAGGAAAATCCCGGCGAAATGATCGAATATGC
>JAZQYS010000236.1:0-3353 GCA_045633645.1 Victivallaceae bacterium
TTCCATGCCGTCGCGGGGGGAAACCATCAACAGTTATATCAAAGGGATCCATAATAACTGGCTTGAAAGCCGGTTGAGAAAGGGGAAAAAAAGTTCGCAGAATACGCAGGTCGATATTGAAACCCGTTACCGTTATAATCCGGATGTTTTAAGTCTGCCCGCCATGGTTCCGGCAACGATCCCGCTGCTGACTTTGATGATCCCTGCCATCCTTGCGGCACTTTCTGTGGTGCGTGAAAAAGAAATGGGTTCTGTCATCAATTTGTATGTGACACCGCTTTCAAGAATTGAATTTCTGCTGGGCAAGCAGACGCCGTATCTTTTGTTTGCGATATTAAGCAGTGCATTACTTACTGTAATGGCGGTGACGATATTTGATGTTCCCGTAAAGGGGAGTTTTTTTGTGCTGATTCTGGCAAGCGTCATGTATGCCGTGATTGCAACGGGTATGGGATTGCTTTTTTCATCTGTTACCCGCAGTCAGATTGCCGTTATCTTTCTTGCCATGCTGGGGACGATGATCCCGTCGGTTCAGCTGTGCGGAATGAGTACTCCGGTTGAAACGCAGGAGGGTATTGCCCGTTTCATCGGCAGTATTTATCCCACGACTTATATGCTGTTGATTTCAAGAGGCGTCTTCAATAAGGCGTTGGATTTTGCGGATCTTGCCCATCCGCTGGGGGCTCTTGCAGTCATGATTCCTGTCATTATCTCTTCGGGTGTGCTTCTTCAGAAAAAACAGGAGAAATAAAGTATGCTGCAGTCTTTGAAAAACATTTATAATTTGGGCGTCAAAGAAATTATCGGCCTTTTCCGTGACTGGCTGATGCTGATTTTGATAATCTATTCCTTCTCTTTAGCCGTTATCACCTCATCAAGATCTCAGCCGGATTCCATCAACCGTGCGACGATTGCGGTGGTGGATGAAGATCATTCACAGATGTCCCGGGCGTTGAGTGATGCTTTTATGCCGCCTATGTTCATTCCTGCCAAACAGATTTCGCGCGGGGAGATAGATTCCGGGATGGACCGGGGGGAGTATACCTTTGTCGTCGTCTTTCCCCCGGATTTTCAAAAGGATGTCCTGTCCGGTAAACGTCCTGAAATCCAGGTTAATGTTGATGCGACAAGAATGACGCAGGCGTTTAACGGCAGCGGATATATTCAGCAGATTCTTCAGCAGGAACTGCAGAAGTTCTGCAAGCAGAAAAGTATAAAAACCGCCGCAAGTTATGTTGTCCGCAACCGTTTCAACCCGAATCTGACTCAGTCCTGGTTTACTTCTATCGTGCAACTGGTCAATAATGTGACGATGCTTGCCATTATTCTGACGGGAGCGGCTTTAATCCGTGAACGTGAAAACGGCACGCTTGAACATCTGCTGGTCATGCCGGTAACGCCTTTTGAAATCATGATGTCAAAGGTCTGGTCAATGATGCTTGTTGTGCTTGCGGCAACGGCGGGATCGCTGTATTTTGTGGTTGAAATGTATCTGAAAATTCCGATTGAGGGTTCCATACCGCTGTTTCTTGCCGGCGTTGCGCTGCACTTGTTTGCCGTGACTTCTCTCGGAATTTTTCTTGCCTGTATTGCACAGAATATGCCGCAGCTGGGGATGCTGCTGATTTTGGTATTTCTGCCGATGCAGATGCTTTCGGGCGGTAATACGCCCCGGGAGAGTATGCCGGTCTGGGTGCAGAATATCATGCTTGCCGCGCCGACGACACATTTTGTAAGTTTCAGTCAGTCCATCCTTTTCCGCGGTGCGGGAATAGAGGTCGTCTGGAAACCGTTTCTTATGCTCTTTATAATCGGAAGTGTTCTTTTTGTCATCTCTCTGCGCTCATTCCGGAAATCTCTCTGAGCAAAAAAATATTTCACTGCGGAGTTTCATCTCCGCTTTTTTTGTTGTAATATTAAAAAAAAGTAATCTTTATCTGTGATTCAGTTGTAAAATGACTTTGCGTGTGCTACCTTATATGAAAATGTATTTATTTTCCAATAAATAAATCAATCAAGTTATCAAAAAAAGGGAGGTAAAAGAAAAAATGTCGTTGATTGACTGGTTAATCGTAATTATTCCGGTTTGTGTTGTTATGTACGCCGGATGGAACATCCGTAAATATATGACGGGTGTTGCAGACTACATGGTGGGCGGACGTGTCTGCCGCCGCTATGTGTTGACCACCGCAAACATGGCCAACGCGCTGGGATTGATTACTCTTGCCGCGTACATTGAGGTCCATTACAAGACCGGTTTTGCTCTGGCGTTCTGGAGCAGTTTGACGCTGCCGATTTCTGTGATGATTTCTCTTTCAGGTTACTGCCTTTACCGTTTCCGCGAAACCCGTGCGCTGAGTATCGGGCAGTTCTTTGAAATGCGTTACAACCGCAGTCTGCGTATTTTTGCCTGTTTCCTGCGTTCCATTGCTGAAATGATGGCAAATATCATCATGCCGGCGATTGCGGCACGTTTCTTTATTGCTTACCTTGATCTGCCGAGAACTGTCAGTATCTTCGGATTTGCGTTCCCGACCTTTATGATCATTACGGCGATTACGCTGACTCTTGCAATTTCCCTCATCTACTGGGGCGGAACTCTTTCGATTGTTGTTACCGATACCATTCAGGGGTTGATGTGCTTCCCGCTGATCGTTATTTTCGTGTTCTTTACACTGATCAAATTCTCCTGGCCGACTGAAATCGTTCAGGTCATGGCTGACCGTACTGCCGGAGAAAGCTTTTTGAATCCCTATGATATTTCCGGACTGCGTGACTTCAATTTGTTCATGCTGTTTGTGACCTTCTTCGGTATGTTCCTGCACACTGCCAGCGGTGTGACCGGCGGCAGCAACTGCGCCATCAGCGCCCACGAAGGCAAAATGGGCAGTATTCTCGGTGCCTGGCGTGGTGCCTTTACCACGATTTTCTTTGTGGTTATTGCCATTGGTATCATTACAATCATGAACCACAAAAACTTTGCAGGAGAAGCTAAGATCATCCGTACCAACATCTCTCAGAGCATTGCCAATGAGTTGATTCCCGATACGAAAGAACGTGCCGAATTTATGGCAAAGATCAAGGCGATTCCCCCGTCAAATCACACCATCGGCAAGGATAAGCCGCTTTCTCAGGTTCAGAACCTGGATACCGTCTATTATCAGACTGCTCAGAAAATGTTCGGTACTGACGGAGAGGGCAGTTCCAAAGCCCAGCAGTACAAAACCATCTTCAATCAGCTGATGCTGCCGATGGCGATGCGCCAGATGCTGCCGACCGGTCTTGCCGGATTGTTCTGTCTGATGATCGTTGTCTTCATCATCTCCACCGATGACAGCCGTATTTACAGTGCC
>JAZQYS010000237.1:0-2461 GCA_045633645.1 Victivallaceae bacterium
ACCGTTCCCGACTGAACTTTTTGATGCCGACGGCGAACAGCTCCGTCAGATCGGACGTGAATTCGGAGCCACGACCGGACGTCCCCGCCGCTGCGGCTGGTTTGATGCCGTTGCCGCCCGTTATTCCTGCATGGTTGATGGAATTGATCTTCTGGCGATTACCAAACTTGACTGTCTGGATGGATTTGATAAAGTTGCCATCTGTACCGGTTATGAAATCAACGGCAAAGTTACCGACCGCTTCCCCGCTTCTCTGGATGACCTGACTGCTGTCAAGCCGGTTTATGAGTGGCACGATGGTTGGAAACAGGACATCTCCGGCGCCCGCTGCTGGGAAGATCTTCCTGTCAATGCCCGCAAGTATCTTGAAAGAGTTGCGGAACTTGTCCGTTCCAAGATTGCCATTATTTCTGTCGGTCCCCGCCGGGATCAGACTTTCTCTGTGGAAAAATAAGCTCCATGCCGCGTCCGCAGCCTGAAATTACAACCGCCGACCGCCTCCGGGCGGCAGGCGGTTTTTTTGCCAACCTGGATTATATTCAGCTGTTTGCTGTATTTGGCTTGTTGGGGATTGGACTGATTTTTATTTATTCCACCGGTTCCGCTTACGGTATACACGGAACTTTTGCATTTTACCGCCAGCTGCAATGGATTGGTTTGGGCGGACTCCTCTGGCTTGCCGGAACGCTTATCAATTACCGCAGTGTAGATTTCCGTTTGCTGACGATTCCAACTTACCTTGCTGTTATTGTCCTGTTAATTTTAACGCTCAAATTCGGAACACGGGTTTACGGGGCGACAAGGTGGATTGCCATTGGCTCCATCCGTATTCAGCCGTCGGAGTTTGCGAAACTGGCCATGGTGCTTTTGTTGTCTGTGGTCTTTTCGGTGCCGCGTTTTGACGTCAATAAATGGAGCGGTATTTTTATCAGTCTGCTGATTTTTATTCCGCCCTTTTTTCTGGTTGCAAAAGAACCGGATCTGGGCAGTTCCGTTGTGATGATTCCGGCGTATCTGGGAATTGTTTTCTGCGCCGGTTTGAAGTGGCGTTATATTTTGGTTTCGAGCATTTTGGTTCTTTTGATCGGCGGGGCGGCTGTTCTCAATGAGACGATGCAGATACGTCCTTTCCTGAGGGCTTACCAACGGGATAGAATCAAAGTTTTTCTCAATCCTGAGAGCGACCGTCTGCACCGCGGATATAATGCGTATCAGGCGCGCCTTGCTGTCGGTTCCGGCGGTGTTCTTGGCAAGGGTATCGGCAAGGGAGAACAGAATAATCTGGGATTTCTGCCCCATACAGTAGCCAATAACGACTTCATCTTTTCTGTTATTGCAGAAGAAACAGGCTTTGCCGGAGCTTTTGTATTGATCGTTCTTTACGGATTTTTGCTTTACTCCATCTGGAGGACGGCATTTTATGCTGCTGAACCTTTGGGGAGATACATTGCTGTCGGAATCGGTTGTGTGATGATTTATCACATTTTTGTCAATATCGGCATGAGTATCGGCGTGGCTCCTGTGACGGGGGTGCCTCTTCCCTTTGTAAGTTACGGCGGCTCCTTCATGCTGACTGTTATGGCTGCTTGCGGTGTGCTGCAATCAATTTACCGTCACAGGCGCATTGAACTGTAAAAAAGGTTTTTGCGAACTTAAAAAAAGTAGTTTTTAATGGACCTCATGGACCTTATGGACCCTGTGGAGGACGTTGCACTGAAGTGGGCAAATGTGTTCAGTACAACAGATTGTTCAAAAAAAGTTCGTCTTCTCTAATCTCAAAAATATCCCGCTTTTTTTGAAAAGTGGAGAGGGGTTCGGGGAGAGGAGAAAAACTTTTTTTTCTGAAAAAAAATTTTTTATCCCCTCCCCCTGATTCCTATAGGCTTATCCACGTTTGCCCAAGTTGCGGCGCATATCCATATCTGCTTCGCGTTTGCGGAGAGTTTCGCGCTGATCTGCGTGGGTTTTGCCTTGACAGTAGGCAATTTCCAGCTTGATAAGACCAGTTTTTAAATACATTTTAAGAGGAATCAGCGTGCCGCCTTTGGTGGAAAGCTGTTGGTGGAGTTTTCTGATTTCTCTTTTATGCAGCAGCAGACGGCGGGCGCGTTTGACCTCGTGATTGAAGCGGTTGCCGAAACCGTAAACGGAAATGTGAACATTGTAGAGAAAGGCTTGTCCGTTTTCAATCTTGACATAGCCTTCTCCTAATTGTACAGCCCGGTCTCGGCAGCTTTTGACCTCGGTACCGGTCAGCTGGATGCCTGCCTCAAACTTTTCAACGATCGTATAATCGTGAAAAGCCTTTCTGTTGTTGGCAAGTATCGGATCGTTGGGTGTTGCTCTGGGCATAGATTATTCTCCATCTCCGCGGAGGAACTGTTTGGCATCTTTGGTGAAGTTTTCTGCTTTGGGCGTGTTTGAAACGGCAAGAGAGGCGTTGAATTTATCAAGCAGCTCC